>CAZTAY010000006.1:0-38954 GCA_964611655.1 uncultured Eubacteriales bacterium | reverse complement strand
GCCAGCGTTTATCCTGAGCCAGGATCAAACTCTCATTTAAATCCTTGCTTCTTTTTGTTGAATTTTAGGGTTTTATTTATATGGTAATCTCTATTCTTTTCTCAAAGTTCAATTTTACAATGCAGATTGTATAATATCAAAGTAATTAACTTTTGTCAACAACTTTTTTAAATATTTTCACTTTCTTTTTGAATAGCCTCATTTTTCTTTGCATCAAGCTCCAACAATCTCTTTCTGTAAACCAGAAGCATAAGACAAATAACCGTTGCAATAACAATTACAACAATAACTGTCCTGAAATCCTTAAGTGCAACTAATATTGCAATAATTCCACATACAAGACTAAGAATATAAAGCACTAAAACTGTTTGTTTATGTGAAAAACCTCTGTCAATAAGCCTATGATGTAAATGTCCTCTATCAGCTTTAAGTATTGGTTCTTTTCTTAGCATCCTTCTGACAATTGCAAAAGTTGTATCAAAAATGGGAAGTGCAAGCACCAACAAAGTTGCAGTCATTGTAAGAATTGCATAACCCTTAAACAAACCCATCACAGAACTAACTGCAAGAACATAACCCAAGAAGGTTGCGCCGCAATCACCCATGAAAATTTCAGCGGGATTGAAATTTCGTGGTAAGAATCCAAGACATGAGCCTGCAAGAGCTGCCGTTAGAAATATTGCAGGGACGCTGCCTGTTATGATACACATAACCATCATACTAAGAGCCGCAATGGAGGAAACTCCTGCTGCAAGGCCATCTAAGCCGTCAATTAAGTTAACAGCATTTGTAAGACCTATAATCCAAATAAGAGTAATAGGAATACTCAAACTTTGCCAATAAACAGGGAAAGGCCAAACAATAAAGTCAATTTGAATGCCTGAGAAAATTGCCGCAAGGGCAGCGACAATTTGAAAACACAACTTAATACTAGCCCTTAGATCATAAATGTCATCCACTATTCCTACTGTTACTATAATTACAGATCCAAGTATTAGTCCTGCAAATTGTGTGGTCTGAATTTCAGTTACAAATGGAATCAGCATACATAAAGAACACATAAAACCGATAACAATTGCAATTCCACCAAGCCTTGGAATTGGTTCTTTATGAACTCCTCTTTTTTTAGGCTTGTCCACTGCTCCAACCTTAATGGATATTTTCTTAGCAACAGGCGTCAAAAATAAGGTCAGTGCAAAGGCAACAGCAAAAGCTGCTATATATAAAAGCCATGTATAATCAAGATTACCGCTACTGGCTCCCATTATTTTGTACCATAAAGCCTATCCCCGGCATCCCCAAGCCCAGGTACAATATATCCGTTTTCGTCAAGAGTATCGTCACAAACACCTGCATATATGTCTATATCCGGATGGGCGCTTAATAATGTGTTTATTCCTTCCGGACAAACAATAATAGACATTATGTTAATTACGGAAACGCCCCTGTCCTTTAAAAAGTCAATAGCAGCAGTTGATGTTCCACCTGTTGCCAGAATCGGATCAAGGATGTAAACAATACTGTCTTTTAAGTCTTTTGGTAGCTTGCAATAGTATTCCACAGGCTTGAGCGTGTCAGGGTCACGGTACAGCCCTATATGACCAATTCTTGCAGTCGGCAAAAGTTGCATAACCGCCTCTGACATGGTCATACCTGCTCTTAAAATTGGTGCTAGCGTGATCTTTTTGTCAATCTGCTTGCCCTTAGCAATTCCAAGAGGCGTTTCAACATTAACATCAACTACAGGAAGGTTTCTGGTTGCTTCATAGCAAATCAGACTTGAAACCTCCTTAATAAGTTCCCTAAACTCTTTTGCTCCTGTTTCTTTGTTTCTTAGTAATGTAATCTTACTTTGAATTAACGGATGATCTATAAGATGTAATTTGCCCATATTCCATCCTCCTTAGATATTAATTATCTCGCTAAAACGGTGTTTTACACAACAAACAGAAGTGTAAAACACCGATACAAGTGTTCGTTCCAGGCAAATACTAGTCCTCAAACTCGTTTGCTGCTTCAATTATCATTTCTTTAAGTTTTGACTTGTCAAACTTACCTATTGACTCTGTATCAATTTCGAATTGAAGGTTTTCAAGTTCATCATCATCAGGAAGGTAAGTCACCGCAAAGCTGCAACTTAAATCCTCTTCAAAAAGAATTTCGCCTTCAACTTCCCAAGAGTCATCGCTTTTATCTATAGAAATTATATTAACCTCATTTATTTGTACCATCGTTTTCTAAATTCCACTCCTTCTTTAATTTTAAAACACCATTCTAGTAGTTTATTTTTTGTGGGAAAAACCTTTTTTACCTAATATTTCGCCAAGGGCTACATAATGTCCGTTGGCATAGCAAATCTTGTCATTAATGTCAGCCTGTAAGTTTCCTCCTTCTGCTAAGCCTAAGCTCGTGTTGTCGTCAGCGTGACATGCAACTATTTTGCCTATAAACATATCATGTGAACCAAGTTTCTGGATATTTTCTACAGTACATTCAATATTCACGGGACATTCTTTAATTAGCGGAGCCCCTACAACCTCGCCTTTAATGGGTGTTAACCTCATATCGGAAAATTTATCGCAGTTGCGACCAGATGCAATCCCGCAGTAATCAACAGCATTTGCAAGTGCTCTTCCTGGAATATTTATAACAAATTCTCCCGAATCTTTTATCAAATCGTAAGAGTATCTTTCCGGTCTGACAGATATATAAGCCATCGGAGGTTCGCTGTTTATGATTCCTGTCCAGGCAACAGTAATTATATTGCGCACATTTTCATTCCCACAAGAAACAAGTACAATAGGCACAGGGTACATAATAGCAGACGGTTTTAAAAGCATCTTTTCCATGATTGCTTCATCCTCTCTTGCTTTGCTGATTTATTTTCTATATATTAATCTTTTTTTTTTATTTTGTAAAGAGTGTTGTATTTATTTGCTTATTTTAGTAACATATTAATAATACTAAAGGTTGCAAGTAGTGTTTGATTTTAGATAAATTAATCTTATTTAAACCGTAAATTAACATACCTAAACCTTGCAAGGAGATTTAAAATGCCATTTTTGCCAACCAGTAAACAAGAACTAAAGGAAGCCGGACATGACAGACCGGACTTTGTGTTAATTTCAGCGGACGCCTATGTTGATCACCCTTCATTTGGAGCAGCAATAATTGGAAGAACCCTTGAAAACGAAGGATTTTCAGTTGCAATGCTTCCGCAACCGGACTGGAAAACCGATGATGATTTTAAGCGTTTCGGCGAGCCTAGACTTGCTTTTCTAATTGCAGGCGGTAATATTGATTCAATGGTTAATCACTATACTGTCGCAGGCAAAAAAAGAGCAAAAGACCTTTATTCTCCCGGGGGCAAAAGCGGCTTGCGTCCTGACAGACCGTCAATTGTATACAGCCAGCGTGTGCGTAGTATTTATAAAAACACAAAAATTATTCTAGGCGGAATTGAATCAAGCTTGCGCCGCCTTGCACACTATGACTATTGGGATGACAAAGTCCGTTCATCAATACTTGTTGATTCCGGTGCAGACTTAATAGTCTATGGTATGGGCGAAAATACTATAACAGAAATTGCACATAACATTAACAGCGATATTTCAGGACTATCAGGCATTAGAGGAATAGTTTACAGAACCGATAATATTGACAGTTTGGAAGACTTTGTTATGCTTCCAGCCTTTTCAGAAGTAAAATCCTCTAAGGACAAATACGCAAGCAGCTTTGCCCTGCAATACAGCAACTCTGATGCATTTACAGCAAAAACACTGATTGAAGGCTATGGCAGTTTCTTTGTTGTACAAACACCGCCTTCCTATCCTCTAACTACACAACAAATGGATAAGGTTTATAGTTATCATTATATGCGTATGGCTCATCCATGTTATGAAAAAGATGGAGGAATTCCAGCCTTTGACGAAGTTAAGTATAGCATAGTAAATAATAGAGGCTGCTTTGGAGCTTGTAATTTCTGTGCACTCTCATTTCATCAAGGCAGAAATATACAAACCAGAAGCCATGATTCAATTATAAAAGAAGCAAAACTCTTCACAAAAGAAAAGGACTTTAAGGGATATATCCATGATGTGGGTGGTCCAACCGCAAACTTTAGGTCATCTTCCTGTGAAAAGCAAAAAAAATCAGGCACATGCCTGAACAAAAAGTGTCTATTTCCCGGGAAATGTAAAAATCTTAATGTAAGTCACAAGGATTACCTTGAACTGCTTAAAAAACTAAGAAATCTTCCCGGAATCAAGAAAGTATTTATACGTTCCGGAATCAGATATGACTACCTTATGTATGACAAAGACAGAAGTTTCTTTAATGATCTTTGTAAACATCACATTAGCGGACAACTAAAGGTTGCTCCGGAACACATAAGCCCCAATGTTTTGAAATACATGGGTAAACCTTCAAAAGATGTATATGATTCCTTTGTTTCATTATTTACAAAAACAAATGAACGATTGGGACTTAAGCAATATATAGTACCCTACTTAATGTCAAGCCATCCCGGTTCAACACTTAACGACGCCATACAGCTTGCCGAATATCTTAGGGACATTGGTCACATGCCGGAACAAGTTCAGGACTTTTACCCAACCCCTGGTACTCTGTCAACCTGTATTTATTACACAGGCATAGATCCCTTTACAAAAGAAAAGGTGTATGTTGCAAAAAGTTATAATGAAAAAGCAATGCAACGCGCGCTAATTCAATACAGACTGCCACAGAACCGCAAACTTGTATTAGAGGCTCTAAAACTGGCAGGTCGAGAGGATCTTATTGGATTTGGCAAAAAATGTCTCATAAAACCTACCGTAAATACGTTTACCAAAAAAGCACCGGTGAATAAAATAAACCAACAGAATAAACCTAAGAAACGAAAAACAATAAGAAATGTTCATAAAAAGAAAGGTTGATTTATTTGAATTATTTTAGTACAAGAGGCGGAGATAAAAACCTTGTTACGGCTTCTAAGGCAATACTGTCAGGAATTGCTCCTGACGGCGGATTGTACATACCGTCAGAAGTTCCGAAAATGGATAGGTCTTTAAAAGAACTTTACAATTTGTCTTACAACGACTTAGCATATGAGGTTTTAAAACTTTATCTTACAGATTTTACAGAAGAAGAGATCCGTGATTCCATTGAAAAAGCATACACCGGAAAATTTGACAATGCCCAGACTGTACCTGTTGTAAATGCAGGGGGAGTTTCATTTCTTGAATTGTTTCACGGACCAACCCTTGCGTTTAAAGACATGGCATTATGCCTTCTTCCGCATCTCTTAACTCTTTCTGCTAAAAAACAAGGTCTTGATAAGGAGATCGTGATACTAACAGCAACCTCAGGTGATACTGGCAAAGCTGCAATGGAAGGGTTTAGGGACACCCCTGGAACTAGCGTTTACGTGTTCTACCCTAAAGACGGCGTGAGCAATGCACAATATCTTCAAATGGCAACACAAGAAGGCAAAAATGTGTTCCCCATTGCTCTTAAGGGAAATTTTGACGATGCACAGACCGCAGTTAAAAATATATTTGCGGATAAGGAGCTTGCAGAAAACATTTCAAATAAAGGCTATGTTTTTTCTTCAGCAAATTCAATTAATATTGGCAGGCTCGTACCTCAGATAGTGTATTATTTTTATGGTTATTTCAAGATGTTAAGTTCATCCAACGAGATTGGTAAAGAAATAAATATTTGTGTTCCTACAGGCAATTTTGGAAATATTCTTGCAGCTTGGTATGCAAAACAAATGGGTCTGCCTGTTAACAAACTCATTTGTGCTTCAAATGTTAATAAAGTTCTTTTTGACTTTTTTGAAACAGGGGTTTATGACAAAAACAGGGATCTTATAATAAGCTCTTCTCCTTCAATGGATATAATCATTTCAAGCAACCTTGAAAGGCTTCTTTACCATTTGTCAGGGGACAGTGAAAAGATAAAGGGGTTAATGTCTAATTTAAATACTACTGGTAAATACTCATTTGAAATTAAGGCAAATGAATTTGCAGGTGAATATGCCCTTGAAAATGAATCCTTTGATGCAATTAAAGAGATTTATGAAAAGGATGGTTATTTAATAGATACCCATACTGCAGTTGCTTATGCTTCTTACTTAAAATACGCGGAAAGAACAGGCGATGGCACAGATACCCTCATAGCCTCAACAGCAAGTCCTTATAAATTTTCAGCAGATGTTTTAGCTGCCTTGGGATTTGATGCAAAAAATGACAGCAATCAGGAATGGAAATATATCTATGACTTATCCTCGTATATAAAATCACCTGTTCCAAGTCAAATAAACGGAATAGAGAAAAAACCGGTTCTGCATAAGGATGTTTGTCCTAAGGACGGAGCAAAGACGTTTATTTCTGGTAGATTAATATAACGTGAGTTCCCTAAGTGATGAAATTTGTTCTAACACAATAAAAGTTCTACGTTTGCAGCGGTTCTTTTGCAAATGTAGAACTTTTATAAAGTTCGTAATGTTAACTCAATCTTTCAGTGCATTTCTTCAAAATCGCTGATACTATTTAAAATAAGGATTTTTAATCTCGAATAAATACCTGTCTCCTCCAGGTCCGTCGTAGTCCTTGAAGTAACTAACGCCATCTAATTTATGAGGGCTATCTGTTACGTCAAAACCTATTCCTGTATGAAATGCAAGGGATAATTTGTTTACCACAGAAGTAAGTGAGCATACTTTTGAACGACCCATTTCCGCAACTAACTGAAAGAATCTATCATACAACTGTTGGCCTATTTTTTTTCGTCTGTGGTCAGGACTGACACCGCAAAAATGAATATAAGCTACATTTTTATCTTTTTGAGACAAAAATCCGACTAAAAAGCCAACAATTTCACCGTCTTCTTCCGCCACAAGGCATGTGTTAATGAAATGTTTAACAAACAGCCTTTGTAGCATGTCAGCCATGTTTCTTCCGCCCCACCACTCATTAATACGTAATATAATCGGTATGTAATCTTCTTCTTCCCTCATAAACCTTATAGTCATCGTTACCCTCCTTTTAACATGTATTTTAAGCTAATTGGATAATACAAACAGCTTCTCTGGAAAAGTAGAACTTTTGTTACATTCACTATTTGTGAAAAAAACACGAATCTCCTTAAAAAGTGAAGAATACCTTGTGGTTGGTTCCACTTCAGTCGTACTCAGTTAAACAATTAACATTGCATCCCCAAAACTAAAGAACCTATACTTCCTTTTAACAGCTTCATTATAGGCACTCAACATGTTCTCCTTGCCTGCAAGGGCAGAAGTTAACATTAAAAGAGTAGATTCCGGCAAGTGAAAGTTAGTTATAAGTGCATCCGTTGCCTTAAAGGTGTAACCGGGATAGATGAAAATGTCTGTCTCTCCGCTGCCGGGTTTGACATTATTTTCTCCTGCACAGGTTTCAATTGTTCTAACGGAAGTAGTGCCGACACATACAATCCTTCCGCCCTTTTGCTTTGTTTCGTTTATAAGCTTTGCATTTTCATCACTTAAATAATACCATTCTTGGTGCATCTTATGCTCTAAAACATTCTCCACCTTAACAGGTCTAAATGTCCCAAGACCTACATGCAAAGTCAGTTCAGCCTTTTTGATACCCCGTCTTTGGATCTCCAAAAGTAGTTCTTTGGTGAAATGCAGCCCTGCTGTAGGCGCAGCAGCAGAACCATTTTCCTTTGCATAAACGGTTTGATACCTGTTCCTGTCATCCAGTTTCTTTTGAATATAGGGAGGTAGCGGCATCTCGCCTAATTTATCCAGTATTTCTTCAAATATTCCTTCATAAATAAACCGAATAAGCCTTATTCCGCCTTCGCCAATTTCCAGAACCTGACCTTTTAACTCACCGTCTCCATATTCAATAACCGTTCCCGGAATTGCTTTCCTGCCCGGCTTAACAAGCGCCTCCCAAACATCTCCTTCTTTCTTTGATAAAAGAAGCGTTTCAATCTTTGCGCCTGTGTTTTCTTTTCTGCCCATTATCCTTGCAGGGATCACCTTTGTATTGTTAAAAACAAGGCAGTCTCCTGGATTAATATAGTCTAGTATATCGGTAAACTGTCCATGTTTAATTTCTCCTGTTTCTTTATTAAGCACCAAAAGCCGGGATGAGCTTCTGTGTTTTATTGGTTCTTGCGCAATCAGCTCATCCGGCAAATCATAGTAAAAATCAGATGTTTTCATTAGTACACTTCAATTCCGGTATAATAGTGTTTTAATATGCTAATATAATCAAAACCTGCTTCAGCCATGCCTTTTGCGCCGTACTGACTAAGGCCAACGCCATGCCCCCAACCTCTGCCGTTAAGTGTTATTACAGTATTTGAACTAACGGGTATGTTAACAACGCTTGTTTGTGAAGCAGTTGTTTCCTGTTTAGGAATTTCATTAACCCCTGTATTGCCCACTGCATAAAGAGGATTGCTCTGTCCTACCTGTGCTTTAGAACCGTCTCCGATTGCCCATGCACTGTCAATATTGACAGCTCCAACTACAGAGTCTTTACCCACAGCATATAAGGGTTTTTTCGCTGTGGCATTTCCTGTTGCACCTTGACCGTTTATTGTAAACATCTTACTCATAAGAGAACCTGCGGCAGGTGCAAAAAATGTTCTTATGCCATCACCTTTAACGTCTTTTTTGCCGTTAGTTCCGTTTATTATAAGCTTTAAAAGTTTACCGTTTGAATTATATTCGCCTGTAATGGAACTAACAGTTCCAATATTTGCATTAGCATAGCTTAGGCATTTATTAATATCCCCTGCTGTTAATGTGTAAGTCCAAACCTTTCCCTCTTTTTCATATGAATCCTCAACCGCTCTCATATACGGAATGTATGACATCCAAACATCCTCTGAATTTTCTGTATAACCACCACTTGAGGAATAAAAAACTGCATCTATGGGCTTTCCGTCATAATAACACATTACACCTTCCGTCTGATTAACGGCAAGATTTGCATTTTCATGCTCGTTTTTAATTCCGCCGTATACCTGACAATGAGTTGTGTCACACAGCTCATAACCTGATGAGGTATGAACTCCCTTTTTGTTCATTGCATATGTTCTTGCAGCAACTGCCTGTGCCTTTACTGCTTCAATTGACCATAGAGCAGGCATTTCTTTAGGAACAACACCATATAAATATTGTTCAATGTCAACCACGTTTACCACACTCATGCTGCCGCCTGTTCGGTAAAACTCAATGCCACCTCTGTAAGGGTTTCCGTTTACGGTTAGTTTGCCGCTGGAATTTCTAAAAACCGGATTAAAGGAAGCATCAAAGATGGATATTACTTTGCCGCCGTTATCACTGACTTCTATTGCCATTCCGGAAGGATTTAAAACAGTTCCTCCGTAGGTTTTGGTAAACTCCCCTGCATCATTTACAGATGCAAAGCCTGAAAAATATAATGTCCAGCCGCTTTTACCATAAGCAGGGGACAAAACCTTTCCGGCGGGTACAGCCACAGCAGGCATTGCTGCAAAAGCTTCATTAAACGCTGAATATTGTCCGAAACTTACATATACCTTTTGTGAAGGAGTTATTTTGAAGCCATTACCGCTGGTTAGAGTTGAAACAGCATTACCATTTATGCTGACATTAACTTCCGATTCTGTTATTCCAGCTGAGGTTATGTTCTTAAAAACGGATTCAAGACCAACCCTTACGGTTTCCGCTGCCGAAACAGAAACCGTAAACAATAATATAGCTATTAACAGAATAAAAGACCTGTTTATTAATCTATGCAAAATTTTCCTCCCTAACTGTCTCTTAGTTTTGCTCCAATCTTTTCTTCTAACATTCTAATTATTTTTTCCATCTTCTTGTTAACTTCTTCGTCTGTCAGAGTTCTTTCTGCCGAACGGAACATTAACGACCATGCAACCGACTTATAGTCTTGTTTAATTTGCTCACCTTTATACACATCAAATAGTTTAACGCCTGATAATATATCTCCGCCAAACTCTTTTATTATTTCTTCTATCTGACCGATCAAAATGTCGTCTTGTACAATAAGAGCAATATCTCTTGTAAGAGCAGGATATTTTGGAAGCTCCTTATATGTCTTTACCAAGTTTGCCGATTGAATTAAAACAGCAATTTCCAAATCAAGAACATAGACCTTCTTGCCAATATCATAATTGTCGCATACATCTGGATGAATTTCACCCACAACTCCAAATTTTATACCGTCAATAGATAGTTTCGCGCATCTGCCTGGGTGATACATAGGCAAAGTGTCTTCTTTCTCCCATTTAACTCCGTCAATACCGAGATTCTGGAATAGTTCCTCGCAAACTCCCTTAATGTCGTAAAAATCATAATCCCCATACAAACCTGCTGTGAGCATTAATTTTTCGTCGGGCAAAAGATCTTTTTCATCGTCTTTCTTAATATAAATATTTTCCACCAGAAACAGCTTTGCTTCGGGATTTCTTTTGTTGTAATTGGTTGCAACAGAGTTTAAAAGTCCGTTTAGCATTGAGGTTCTCATAATGCTATAGTCCTCGCCTAAGGGGTTTTCAACTTTCACAACATTTCTAAGAGGCGATTCCTCTTCAATTAAAAGTTTGTCGAAAACCTTCGGGCTTTCAAATGAATATGACATGCCCTCATAAAAACCTGACGAAACCATAGACTGCTTAATTATGTCAATCACAGACTGGCTATAGGTCCTTCTGCCGGTTGTAGGCGTGCCTGTGGTCATTGTCACATTTATTTCATTATAGCCATAAGCTCTGGCAACTTCCTCTGCTAAGTCACACATTTGTTCAAGGTCAGGACGGAACGTTGGAATATGCGCTTTCATAGTATTTAAATCTAAGTTCACCTCAAAAAGATTTAAATATTCCCTCATTTTTTCTACTGGAATTTCAGTTCCCAAAAGAGCATTAACTTGTTCAGGTGAAAAGTCTATTTCCCAAGGCTCTTTTTTTACAGGATAACAATCCACCATACCGGGAACAGCTTCCCCTGCTCCTAAAAGCTCTGTTAAATGAATTGCTCTGTTAACGGCAATGAGAGACAAATTTGGGTCAAGCCCTTTTTCATACTTGGTTGATGAATCAGTCCTAAGTCCCAATTTCTTTGAGGTTAATCTTATATTTGTACCGTTAAAATTAGCAGACTCAAACAAAATTGCTTTTGCTTCGCCACTGACCATTGAATTTTCTCCGCCCATTACGCCACCTATTGCAACAGCTTTTTCGTGATCCGCAATAACTGTCATTGAATCGTCAAGAACGAATTGGCTGCCGTCTAATGTGGTAATCTTTTCGCCTTTTTCAGCATTTCTAACAATTATCCCGCCCTTTATGCTATCAATATCAAATGCGTGCATAGGCTGACCAATCTCAAGCATAACATAATTGGTTATGTCAACGATGTTGTTAATGGGTCTAAGCCCTGCTGCAATGAGTCTGTGACGCATCCAAAGGGGAGAAGGTTTAATTTTAACATTTTTTACAACCCTTCCAATATATCTTGGGCATAGCTCTGGATTTTTAATTTGAACGTTAATATAATCCTCTGCACAACCCTCCGCTTCATTCTTTGTTTCAAGAGCAGGCATTTTTAGAGGAAGGTTATATGCTGCTGCTGCTTCTCTTGCAATTCCTGTTATGCTAAAGCAATCAGGTCTGTTTGATACTATTTCATATTCAACAACCTCATCTTTAAGCATCAATAGTTCTGAAACATCAGCACCTAGTTCTTGTTCTTCTCTAAATATATAAATGCCGTTTTCAGGGGCTTCCGGATATTCAGCTTTTGAATAGCCAAGTTCTTCAATGGAACAAAGCATACCCTCTGAAACAACACCTCTTAGCTTGCCTTTTTTGATTTTGGTGCCGTTTGCAATTACAGAATTGTCCACAGCAACAGGAACAATTGCACCTTCATAAACATTATCAGCGCCAGTGACAATATTTAAATTTGATTCGCTGCCAACATTTACAGAGCATACTATTAGCTTGTCTGCATCCGGGTGCTTTTCAATCTTTTCTATCTTTCCAACCACAATGTTTTTAATTTTATCGTTTAAGAAGGTTACTCCTTCAACCTTCTGACCTATCATTGTCATTTCTTCCATGAAATTGTCTATATCATCGTTTATGTCTACATATTCTTTAAGCCATGACATGGGTACCAGCATAAAAAACCTCCAAATATCTAATTATTTTCATCTAAAATTGGTTCAGGAAATTAACATCGTTTTCAAATAATAGTCTCATGTCAGTAATTCCGTATCTGAACATGGCAATTCTTTCAAGTCCCATACCAAATGCAAAACCACTGTAAATTTCAGGGTCAATGCCCCCTGCTCTAAGAACCTTGGGATGTACCATTCCGCAGCCTAAAAGCTCAATATAACCGCTGCCCTTGCAGATTCTGCAGCCATCGCCACCACATGCAAAACATGTAACATCCATTTCAGCGCTAGGTTCAGTAAATGGGAAATGATGAGGTCTGAACCTCGTTTTTGTTTCGCTTCCAAAAAGCTCTTTTGCGAAAACTGATAAAGCTCCTTTTAAATCACCCATTGTAACTCCCTTGTCCACCACAAGACCTTCAATCTGGTGAAATACTGGTGAATGTGTTGCGTCAACCTCGTCTGATCTAAAAACCCTGCCCGGTGCTATAACCCTGATAGGCGGTTGTGTTTTTTCCATGGTTCTTATTTGAACAGGAGACGTTTGAGTTCTTAGTACAACATCTTTTGAGATATAAAATGTATCCTGTGTATCCCTTGCTGGATGGTTTTTAGGAATGTTTAGAGCCTCAAAGTTATAATAATCCAGTTCAATTTCAGGACCTTCTGCAATCTCGTAACCCATTCCTATAAATATATTTTTAAGCTCGTCTATTACAACGGTCATTGGATGTTTTCTGCCTGTTGCTTTTGTTCTTCCAGGCATGGTAACATCGATTTTTTCTGCTTTTAATTTGATCTGTGTTGCTGCGGACTTCACTGATTTTTTGAAGTCTTCAAGCTTTTCTTCAATCTTAGCTCTTGCTTCATTTGCAAGCTGCCCAACAATAGGGCGTTCTTCCGGCGGAAGCTGACCCATTGTTTTTAGTATGTTTGTCAGTTCTCCCTTTTTACCTAAAAATTTAACTTTAATATCATCAAGTTGCTTGATGTCTCCTGCACTTTCAATACTCCTAATAGCATCATCCATAAGCTGTTTAAGTTTGTCTTTCATTTGATACTCCTTTCGTAAAAACCGTAATAAAAAAACTCCGAAACCCAAAAAGGGACGAAGTTCCGCGGTACCACCCTAGTTTCCGCCAAGCCATTCCAAGCAGTGACAGACTCTTTATAAGCTTAACGCGCTATAAACGGCTTTTCCTAATTTTTAATAGTTCAGAAAAGCGGCTCCCTCGTGAAAAAACAAAACCCATTCCGTAAACGCTTCCAGCCAACGGCGTTTTTCTCTGTTCGGCATAATAGTCTTAATCCACTATTTCAAGCTTTATTCTCCGGAAAACCGGCTCGAGATCATTGCCTTTTTATTTTTATCAGTATATCACAATACTTTTTAAAGTCAATACATTGCAATCATGAATAATTGTCAAGAATATGCAAATTATAAATTCCAATATAAAGATACTCAAATATTAAGGTAAAAATAATAATTAGGGTGGAGATTATGACTATATTTAAAGATATTGACGTTAATATTAAGTTCTTAGAACAGCAGCTCCCCATTTCTGATAGTTTTGATATTATAGGCAGGAGTTTCAAAATCGGCGACAAACGTGCCTATCTGTTGTTTATTGATGGATTTGCAAAAGACGACATGTCTTTGTTCATACTAAAGACCTTAATGGAAATTGACTCCAAATATGCAAAAGATGACTTAATTAATAAGCTGGTAGACGAAAAGATACCCTATATTGAAGTGGAAGTTACGGATTCTTTTGAAACCATCATGCAGTCGGTGTTATCAGGTACATTGGCTCTTTTTGTTGATGGGGAAGATAAGGCAGTCATAATTGACGCAAGGACTTATCCTGCCAGAAGCCCTGAAGAATCGGACACCGAGAAGGTCACAAGAGGCGCTAAAGATTGTTTTGTAGAGACCGTTATATTCAACACCGCCCTTATTAGAAGACGTGTTAGGGACAAAAATCTGACTTTTGAAATGAAAACTGTAGGGAAACTCTCAAAAACAGATGTCTGCATTGGTTACATTAAAGGAAAAGCGGATGAAGAGCTTTTAAACAACCTTAGAAAAAAAATTGATGAAATCAATATTGATTCATTGGTTATGGCTGAAAAGAGCCTTGAAGAGCTTTTGCTGCCAAAACGTTGGTTTAACCCTCTTCCGCAAATGAAATACACTCAAAGACCAGACATAACAGCTTCTTTTTTGTATGAAGGTCATGTAGCCATAATCGTGGATACTTCACCTTCTGTGATGATTCTTCCGGCGTCTGTTTTTTATTTCACACAGTTTGCAGAGGATTATTACCAGACGCCAATAATAGGTTCTTACTATAGATTTATTAGATTTTTAACGATACTCATTTCCTTGCTCCTAACCCCTACTTGGCTGCTTTTGGCTGAAAACGCAGAACACCTGCCCCAATTCCTGAACTTTATTGGGGCAAAAGAAGCAGGCGCTTTTGCATTGCTCTTTCAGTTCCTGCTGCTTGAATTTGGTTTTGATTTACTAAACATGTCCTCAATGCATACCCCAAACTATTTGGGTGGTGCATTTGGAATAATAGGCGGTTTATTGCTTGGTGACTTTGCAATAAAGGTTGGATTTTTTGTGCCTGAAACAATCTTTTATATGGCAACGACCCTGATTGCATCATTTTGCATTCCCAATATCGAATTTACCTTTTCAATAAGGCTCTTTAGGCTTGTTTTATTAATACTAACCGGCCTTTTCGGGGCATTTGGGTATTGTCTTGGAATTTTATATGTGGTTCTTATGCTCTTTACAACAAAGACCATAGACAAAAAAAGACCTTATTTATGGCCGCTTATTCCATTTAACGGAAAAGCACTATCAAATTTCATTATTAGAAAAAAGGTTAAAAATAATAAAATTTCATAACGTCATAAAAATGTCATGGAGAATTATAGGATTTTCTGGTATAATAATACCCTAGGGCGTGTTCTCACTAATGGAATGGCAACATTTTAGAGCTTGATTTTTGCCACTATATATAGGGGACGAAGGAATACTAAAAAAGGTTATTACATGCCAACACAAATAATGGCTGTAAATCAGCCGAAAAATTGTCGTTATATTTGTGTGGACATGCCCTAAATGGCAGTTTATAGAGTTTTATTAAGATTATCAGTTTTTTAGCGTTAGGGGGAGGAAGAAATGCAACATTTTTTGAGATTATTAATTTCCGTCGTGACAATATCGTTCGTAGCTCAGTTCACGGTTTTGGGAAACACTGGCTATGAAGTGAACATAATACCAAGTCAAAAACCTTATCATATGTTTTCCAGCATAGCTAATCCTGAACTAGTACCTATTTTAAAGTTTGAGGTAAGTCCAAATGACATTAAATCCGGTTCGTCATTTACATTATTTCTGCAAAACTCGTCATGGTCATTTAATACAAAGTCAGCAGGTAAAGCATGGGATGAACAGATAGGAACTTATTCTGTAAACTTGTTTAATCCATCAACTGACAAGTCAAGCCTTGTTGTTCCTAATGACGGTGTAGACTACAGATTGGTTGTGACTAACGCAAACACAGCAACATTAACTATCAATAAAACTGCTAATATTACCGGTAAATACGTTTATATACCTTTAGTTACTAAACTAGGGGTATCAGGCTCTGCATTTGTAAATGTTCATCATAACGCTAACAATAATTTTAAAATTAGTAATATAAAATTTGCAGAGGTGACTGCTGAAGGAACTGTAACTTCAGTTAGTAGTAATGTGACATTTAATCAAGATGCAAAACTTGGCACCATAATAATTAACGAACAATCTCCAGGAACTTTTAATTCCAAATCAGGTGATAAAATTAGACTTACAGCTCCTGAAGGCTTTTACTTTAAGAACTTTGAGGATAAAGATCTTTTAAGCAACATAAACCTAACAACTGAAAATTGGGATCAGGGTCTTAAAACACCAATAATTAAGCAGATTTCAGCGCCTTATGATTCAAATATATTAAATAATTCTGTTATAGATATCTATATATTCCCATTTGACTTTACAAGAAAGAATAAAGGCTCTATTAAGATTAATAACCTTGTTCTTGCTCCAAGAAACAAAGCATCGGAAAAGGGAGATGTATATATTAACGTTAAAGGCATAGGCATAACAGAATCAGATGTTCTTGTGGGAAGACATGAATCTTCTAATTTATCATTTTATGCCGATGAAAAGACCTTGCCTGAGCTTGTAACCGGTTATTATCCAGAAGATCCAAAATCAAGCGACATTAAGGCCTTAACCGCCAACTTCAATGTTTATGACTCACGTTCTTGGAACTTTACTTCACCAACTGAATTTTTATTTCCTAAGGGTGTTAAACCTAGGGCTGTAAAAATTTCAACTAAGAATTTGGGAGTAGAAATCATAAAAGATAAGTTATTGATAAACGACGGTAAAACCTCAGTTGCAGGTGATACTTCTACTGGAATATGGAAGCTTGAAGACAAAGGCTTAACATTATCAGAACTAAAACTAAATCCGTCTAACCCCGTGGAAATTAACCTTACTTTTTATCTTTCCATTGATCCTGAATTTTCGGGAGATGTTACGCTTACTGCAAAGACAGCAGCGCCATACCCAAGCACAAATACAGTTATTGCTAAGGCAGTTTCTCCTGTAACCATATCAGCTAAATCCGTTGAAATGCCTCTTGGAATAAACACATCTGTTGCAGGTGACATAATAATTCAAGAGAACGTTCCGGGTGCTCTGAAAAGCTCTTTAAACAATGATTCATTGATATTTTTTATTCCCGGCGTTTCAGTTAAACAAAACTCTGCAAAGGTTACTGTAACCAAAGGAGACATTACCCTAGGCATCGTTAGATACCCCAGCCAAAAGACCATTGGAGAAGGGACATCTGACAAGCTTTCCATTGCAATTCCTATTAGAAAAGAAAGTACAAAACCGTCAACCATTCGTATTTCAGGATTGCAGTTAAGCCCCACAAAAGAAACTAAAGACGGCTTTTATGAATTGAATGTTAAAGGCGTAATCAGTTCTAATTATTCTGATTCAGAAAATACAAGCAACGGTTTGTTTAGCAAGAAAACCATAAATGTTCTGGAAGATTATATTATATATATGGTTACTTTTAACCTAGAAAACTTTGTTGAAACTGATATTGAAACACCTGCATACACCGGCAATGTGGTCAGCGTACAAGTTGGAAGTCCAAAAATTAATATAAACGGATTGCCTGTGACAATGGATGCTACGCCATTTATTGAAAACGGATATACAATGGTTCCTTTAAGTCACATTTCCATTGCTCTCGGTTTATCTACCGATAAGGTAGTATGGGATTCAAAGGCAAGGACTGTAACCATTACATATAACGACAATGTTTCTGTTTTAACAATAGGAAGCAAGATTATAGTCGTAAACGACGAAGAAATCGAAATTCCAATATCGCCTATGGTTAGAAACGGAAGAACTTACTTGCCTTTCAGAGTTTTAGGTGAGCATGTATTAAATGTCCCAATTTCTTGGGATAGTAAAACCAAAACTGCATCTTTCGGAAAATAATATTAGGAATTGTATTTAACATGGGTTTGTCTGAATTTGAGATGGTTATTATCACCATTTTCTATGACAAGAATGTGGAATAATCACCTTAAAAGGCAGTCAGATCACGGTCTTGGACTTGGTGACAGCTTGTTGAATACATGTTCTAAGCATTAGGAGACATAAATGAGAGTTAGAAAAAAAAGCTGGGCTGAAAATGAAGTACAAAACAATCCTTATGTAGTTAAAGACTTTCGTGACCTTAAAGGTAAATGGGCGGGTCAGTTTAACAACAACAATCCCATTCACATAGAAATTGGCTGTGGAAAAGGAAGTTTTATATCAAACTCTGCAAACCAAAACCCTGATATAAACTTTATTGCAATTGAAATGCAGACCACGTGCATTGCTCAAGCAACCAGACGTGTGAGAGAGAATTTCAAACCTCTTAATAACTTGTTTTTCATTCATACCAACGGCGATCAACTCGACGAAATTTTTGGTGAAGGCGAAATCTCTAGGATTTACATTAATTTTTGCGATCCATGGCACAAAACCAGACAATCCAAAAGACGTCTTACACACAAAAATTTCTTAGAAAAATATAAAAAGGTATTCGGTAAAAACGGGGAACTATTCTTTAAAACAGACAATGAACCACTATTCGAATTCTCTTTAGAGTCTTTTAAAGAGAACGGCTGGATACTGAAAAATGTAACCAGAGACTTGCATAAGGATCAGGAATATATGAAGACAGAGCCGCTTATGACTGAATATGAGCAAAGGTTCTATGAAAGCCTGGTTCCCATATTTAGGCTGGAAGCCTATTTTCAATAAACTTTGGTGATGATAATGAAAAGACTGTATTTATTTTTATGTATTGCTGTAATTTTATTCCAAGCAATGGAAGTTGTTGTTTTTGCTGATACTGTTTCAACATCTAGCATTCTGGTTAGAAGGGATGCCGACTATAATTATGCGGAGCAAGAACCTGATAGCGTACCTCATCTAATTATAAGAGCAACAGACTCGACTGTTATTGAACCCGGATTAAAATTCAGGCTTAGATTGACAAATGCTTCCTGGTCTTATTCTGAAATCAACTCAAAATGGGACGATTATATTGTCAAAACTGGTGCTGAAACCTATGAACCCGGTTCAAACTTTACTGGCAGACCTAACTTCACTATTGAAATATTTTCAGAAAAAGATGCTTATGTAACTGTTAATGATAAAATCAGTGCTGATGAATCGTTTAAATATATTAGTATTCCATTAATAACAAAACTGGAGAATGGTGCTGCATCTGTAGAAGTCAAAGATCCTTCGGGTGTAATCAATGATGCCACTGTTGATTTCACTTATTATTCCTCACTTGGTGTGTTTTTCAAGATCAAAGAATCAGTGGAGTTCGATGATGCAGGCACAATGAAACCTCTTAGGGTTGATGAAGTAATCCCAGGATCTTTAAACAGAGATAAAGGTAACACCCTTACTTTATCTCTGCCCACAGGTTTTGAATGGCTTAAAGCAGGCACTGATAATATAGTTGAAATTAAAAGCTCCGATTGGGAAGGTTCTGTTAAACCAAGCCTTGTAAGATCTTCATTTGGAACTACCTCACAGGGAGAGGTTGATAAAAGCAAACTTATTCTTGAGCTAAATGATTTTGACGCAAATTTATACAAAAGAGGATATATACAAATTTCAAACCTACAATTAAAATCTGATTCAGATATTGCACGACCTGGAAGTGTACTTGTAAAGTTTAAGGGGCTTGGACTTGATGGACTTGCACTTTATATGGCCAAATATGTGCCCACCGCTTACAGCCTCAGCTTTGCCCCTTCAAGTGCAACACCTCCAACACTGGTTTCAGGAAGATATCCAAAAGACCCTGAGGATGAATCAATAAAGGCACTAAAAGTAACGCTAAAGGAAGACCAACTAAAGTCTTGGATGGGTTATCGTAACTTGAAATTTACGTTTCCAGAAGGTGTTAAGCCGAGAGCCGTTGAGGTTAAAACTGAAAAGTTTGCATATAAGAATTTGATTGATTACCTGATTGTAAACGAAGGATCAAACGGTACAACAATTACAGACAAAGATGTACCAGCTCTTAATAATACTTGGATTCTTAATGATGATGGCCTTACAATCTATAATCCTGTTACAGGACGTGCAGACAAAGGCATTATAAACCTAACTTTTTATTTGTCTATTGACCCTGAATTTTCGGGAGATATTACTTGTACCGCAGGAGGTGATGCTCTTGACAAGGACATATCCGTTGTTATTGCAAAAGCAGTTCCAGCTGTTACTATTAATCCCATAAGTATAGCTTATGATTTAAACAGCAAGTCTGTTCCAACTCCCGATATAGAAATTACAGAAAACGTGGCAGGCGGAATTATCACCGAGAAAGAATTTTATCAACACGGATTTAAAACTGTTAATGACGGCCTTAATGATGAAGCATTGATAATTGGATTAAGTGATTTTGACTTTAGTGGAGATATAAAAGCCGAAGTTATTGAAGGTGATTTAGTATTAGATACAGTAGCCTTGGCAGATTCTGATGTTAATAGTCCATTTGATGGAAGAAAGGTATTAAAAATTTATGCTAAACAAAAAAGTACCGTTCCGTCAAAAATAAGGATTACAGGCACTGAAATTTCTGTTAATAGAATGTATCCATATGGTTCTTATCCGTTATTAATTTCCGGTTTTATATGCGCTAATTACTCTGATGAAATCAGAAATGGGGGTGCATTATTTAACAACTCTTATATTAATTCTATAGATGATTTCGTTATCCTTACCACACCTATGCAAGACAACTCTGAGGATAATGTAAAAAATGTTGTTCTTAAGATAGGAAGCTCTACCATGGCAGTTGCAGACGAATCTGTTAAACTAGATGCCGCACCTTTTATATACAAAAACATCAGTTTCATTCCTTTATCCGCTGTTTCTAAGGCTTTAGGTCTTGAAGAAAAAGACATACAATGGAATCCTTTAGATAAATCTATTACCATATCCATTGACAATAAAGTATTTAGAATGGATATAGGAAAGGATATATTAATAGTAAATGGTTCAGATCTAAAAATGTCTTCTCCACCAATAATCAAAAACAACAGAGCCTTTGTTCCATTTAGGGTGTTAGGTGAGCAGGTGCTTGGCGCCAAAGTTGATTGGAATCCACAAGAAAGAACTATAACTATTACAAAGGAAGTAAAAAGCTCCTAAAAAACTTGCAGACCGGAAAGACTTATGTTATAATCAGGAATTGTTAATATCGGTGTTCCTATGCTGGTTGTTATTGGTACGAACATCTTATGATAAGGAGAATTCAGAAATGAACAAGATTATGAAAGATCTGGAAAGCGAACAACTTAAGAGCGAAATTACACCTTTCCGTATTGGTGATACCGTAAAAGTTTTCGCAAAGGTTGTTGAGGGAACAAGAGAGAGAATCCAAGTATTTGAAGGTGTTGTTACTAAAAGACAACACGGTGGTATCAGAGAAACATTTACCGTTCGTAGAATGTCATACGGCGTTGGTGTTGAAAGAACTTGGCCTCTTCATTCACCACGTATTGATAAAATTGAAGTTGTTAAACGCGGTATCGTAAGAAGAGCAAAATTGTTCTATCTTCGTGAAAGAAAAGGTAAAGCTGCTAGAGTTAAGGATAAGCTTAACTAAAAATGGTATTCAAAAATCCTGTGTAAACTTAATTACACAGGATTTTTTTCTACTAATTTGAGCATGTGCTAATTCAATTTAAAATAGTCTATTGCTAGATTGTTTGTGTAAGACGTTCTCCCTATGTATTGAAGAGTAACTAGTGGCGCTTACTTGTTAGTGCCTCGGTCTGTTTTTAAATAAAACAGCTATATAGCTAACTCAACTAAAAATCGGCTATTGAGGGCTTATTTGCGTAAGAAAATTATTCACTCTGCACATGGCGCGTATTTCAATCCGTTTTTGGTTAAACATCTATATAGCTAACTCAATTAATTACCTACTATAGTGAACTTGTTTGCGTAATATAATTATGTACTTGCACATAGAGTATTTGAATCCATGTTTGTCTTAAATATTTATATATCTAACTCAATTAAAAATAGGCTATAGCGAACCTGTTTGTGTAAGAAAATTTTGCACTCTGCGCATGTTGCGTATTTCAATTCGTTTTTGGCTTAAACTTCTATATATCTAACTCAATTAAAAATCCACTATAGCGAACCTGTTTGTGTAGAAAATTTTGCACTCTGCGCATGGCGCGTATTTCAATCCGTTTTTGGCTTAAACTTCTATATATCTAACTCAATTAAAAATCCACTATAGCGAACTTGTTTGCGTAATATAATCATGCACTTGCACATGGAGTATTTGAATCCATGTTTGTCTTAATATTTTTATTTCTAACTCAATTAAAAATAAGCTATAGCGAACTTGTTTGCGTAAGAAAATTATTCACTCTGCGCATGGCGCGTATTTCATCCGTTTTTGGCTTAAACTTCTATATATCTAACTCAATTAAAAATCCACTATAGCGAACTTGTTTGCGTAATATAATCATGCACTTGCACATGGAGTATTTGAATCCATGTTTGTCTTAACATCTATATAGCTAACTCAATTTAAAATAAGTTATAGCGAACTTGTTTGCGTAAAAAGATTATTCACTCTGCTCATGGCGCGTATTTCAATTCGTTTTTGTTTGAACATTTATATAGCTACCTCAATTAAAAAATCATATATAGCTAGCTTGTTTTCGTAAGATAATTATGATCCCACAACTCAATTGTAGCAAAACAAACGAGTAACTCAGAGCGTTTGTTTCAGTGCGTCTTGTGCTAAACATCTATATAGCTAAATCACTAAATATCAGCTATAGCGAGATTGCGTAAGATAATTGTGCGCCCACAACATGAATTTAGGGAAGCAAATGTCTGGCGCATGACATGTATTTGGAGCAGTTTTTTGGCATTAACAAAAAATCGGTCTAGTTGGCTTACGTTTAGGTGCATTTTAGGTTTAGACAGCTATAAACCAAAATATAAATATCCCTTTTCAGTGACGACCCTTCCTCTTGGTGTTCTCTGAATAAAACCTAGTTGAATCAGAAACGGTTCATAAACATCCTCAATCGTCTCCGGTTCTTCTCCAATTGAGACAGCCAAAGTCTCAACACCAACAGGGCCACCTCCAAATTTTTCTATTATTGCCAGGATCATTTTCTTGTCTACAGCATCAAGTCCAGATTCATCAATTTCTAATTTAAGTAACGACTGGGCTGCAACTTCTTTTGTAATAACTCCGTCATATTCAACCTCCGCAAAGTCCCTGACGCGCTTTAAAAGCCTGTTTGCAATTCTAGGCGTACCTCTTGATCTTGAAGCAATCTCTCTAGCGCCTTCTTCTTCAATTTCAATTTTAAGAACATTTGCGGAACGTTTTACTATTTTAAGAAGTTCATTAGTTTCATATAGCTCCAACTTTTGAATTACACCGAACCTGTCTCTCATAGGTGCGGTTATAAGTCCAATCCTTGTCGTTGCTCCTATTAGGGTAAACCTAGGCAGATCAATTCGTATACTTCTTGCAGCAGGTCCTTTCCCTATTACAATGTCAATTGCATAATCTTCCATCGCAGGGTATAAAACCTCTTCAATCATTCTGTTAATCCTGTGTATTTCATCAATAAACAATACATCCCCATGATTAAGGTTATTTAGAATTGCAGCCATGTCGCCTGGTCTTTCAATTGCAGGCCCTGATGTAACCTTAATGCCGGCGGACATTTCATTTGCAATAATATTAGCAAGGGTTGTTTTACCAAGCCCCGGAGGTCCATATAAAAGCACATGGTCAAGGGGCTGGTTACGTTTTAGCGCTGCCTTAATAAACACACTTAGGTTGTTTTTGACATTTTCTTGTCCTATGTAGGATTCTAACGTATCTGGTCTTAATTTTGATTGTATCTCGGAATCTTCAGGGATATGTTCAGTAGTTATAATCCTTTTCGGCCTTTCCATCTAAAACGCTCCTAACCTTTTGCAAGCTTTTTCAAAGCCAGTTTAATAATCTGTTCCGTCTTTAGTCCTTCCTCTGCAACGTCAGAAACTGCCTTAATAGCCTCTGCCTGAGGATATCCAAGGGCTATGAGAGCATCTATAGAGTCATTAGAGGCTTTTGTTGCAATTTCAAGTTGATTTACATTAGAAACACCTTGCAGAGCGTCATAGGACTTAAATTTGTCCTTTAGCTCAAGTATAAGTCTCTGTGCTGTTTTCTTTCCAACACCCTGCGCCTTTGACAGCATCGTAACATCCTCCGTTACAACTGATGTTACAATATCAAAAGGAGATAGGGATGATAGAATTTGCAATGCGCTTTTATAGCCTACCCCTGACACCGTAATCAATAATTGGAATATGGAAAGCTCTTCCTGTGTTTGAAAGCCATACAAAGAAATTCCATCCTCACGCACGCTCATGCAAGTGTAAATCTTGACTTTATCGCCCACAGAGCCTATTGATGATGCTGTTTGGGATGATATATGTATTAGGTAACCAATGCCACCTGTTTCAATAACAACAGAGCTTTCAGACACCCTGCAAAGCTCTCCGGTAATAAACTCTATCATAAACTAGCCTACTTCCGAATCTTATACTCCTTAATCGACAAAATCTATACCGCCTATTGCCTTTTTCTTCATACTTCGTGAGGAAAACGCCTTACGTAATACCTTTGCAGATTTTTGTTTTTCTTGTCTTAACTAGAAACATTACAAATTATATATACCTTTTATCGATTAATGAAGTAAAACAAATTTTATGTTATAAAGAACCTGTGTAAAATATAATAATCGGAATACAGGCTCTAAAACCATAACCGCCGTTTCAAATGAACCGGCGGCTAATCGTTAATTGTTTAGCAAATGAATACCTTTTTTAATTCTTGCAATGGTCTCATCTTTGCCAAAGATCTCAGCAAGTTCAACCGCACCACCAGGCGTCATTGGCTTCCCTGAAAGTGCCGTGCGAACAGGCCAAAGAATCTGTCCATTTTTAATGCCCATGTCCTGCGCAAGTGACATTAATGTGTCATGCAAAGACTCTGCTCCAAAGTCATTAAGTTCGCTTAAAACTTCAAGAGCCTTGTTAAGGCTTGTTAAAGCAATCTCCGGCGTAGTCTTCATTTTTTTATGGGTATATAAATCAATTGAGTATTCAGGCAGTTTATCAAAAAAGTCCACATGCTGTGAAACATCATTTATGGTTTCTAGCCTGCTCTGAATAAGCAAAGCAACCTTTTTTAAATCAATTGCATCATTTTTAATTTCATTTTTTAGCTTTTCCTGAATAATATTAAAAAACTCTTCAAAAGGCATGTTTTTAATATATTCGCTGTTCATCCATTTAAGCTTGTTTATATCAAATATGGACGGAGACTTACTAAGACCATCTATATTAAACTCTGATATAAGCTCCTCAAGGGAAAATATTTCCTTGTTACCTGAAGGACTCCAGCCTAAAAGTGCAATATAATTGACAATTGCCTCGGGCAAGTATCCAAGGCTTACCAGGTCTTCAAAAGACGCATCCCCGTTTCTTTTAGAAAGTTTTTCGGATTTGTCTTTCATAACAGGGGGAAGGTGAATATACTTTGGAATCTCCCAGCCAAATGCATTATAAAGAAGATTATACTTTGGAGTTGAGGATAAATATTCAGCGCCTCTTACTACATGGGAAATCTTCATTAAATGATCATCAACAATATGTGCAAAGTTATATGTTGGTAACCCGTCTGATTTCATTAGAATCTGGTCTTCAATCTCAACATTATCAACAGAGATTTCACCATATACCAAATCAGAAAAAGAAGCCTTTCCTTCATCAGGGGTTTTTTGCCTTACAACAAATGGTTGGTTATTATCAAGTTTTTCTTGAATTTCTTCTTCAGAGAGATTAAGACAATGTCTGTCATACTTGCTTATTCCGCCCTCTTGGGAAGCTCTAAGCTCTTCTAGCCGTTCTTTTGTGCAAAAGCAACGGTATGCATGTCCGCTTTCAATAAGTTTATTAATGTACTCATTATATATTTCTCTGCGTTCACTCTGAATGTAGGGACCATAGTCTCCGCCTATTAAGGGGCTTTCGTCTGCCTTAAGTCCAGTAGTTGCAAGGGTTTTATATATTATGTCATCCGCACCCTCTACAAGCCTTTCTCTGTCAGTATCTTCAAGCCTAACGATAAATTCACCGCCGGAAGACTTTGCAATAAGGTATTCATAGAGCGCGGTTCTAAGGTTGCCTATGTGCATATATCCGGTTGGACTAGGTGCGAACCTTGTTCTGACCTTCATGTTAATCCACCTTTTTCTCGGAGATTTTTTGTATATATAAAACCTTTCCCGAAATAATAACCCTTTGTTCTTTACCCGGATGTAAATCTTCGTATTCAGGGTTTATAGACACAAAAATGTTGCCGTACTTTTTCTTGCAATAACCTTCATCATCAATAGTGACAATGCAAACTTCACCGTCAGCCACGTCAGATTGAGGCCTAACCCATACAACAGAACCGTCAGGGATTTGTGGTTCCATACTGTCGCCCTTGATCTTAATTCCAAAGGCAACCGACATGGGAGCTTCTTTTGGTACAGGCACAAGCTCAAAATATTCGCCCTCGCCCGCAAATGAGCCTTTACCTGCCGATGCAGGGTAATCATATAGCGGAAGTAGTCTTGTGGACGAAATTTCATCATTGTTTTCCGTATTAAACTGTTCAATGCAGCGTTTTCTTTCAGCCTGTACAACAACCTTAGTCAGTTCCCTGCCGTAGCCGTCAAGGGATCTATATCCCTCAATAAGCAATTGTTCCTCTTGTGTAAGTTCGCCCTCAAGCGAAGACATAACATCAACTTCACCAAGAATAAAACCTTTTGTGACGCCAAACAAACGAGAAATTTTTTCAATTACACCCATACGGGGCGTTTTATTTCCGTTTTCCCATTCTGATACCGCTTGGGGACTAACGCCAAGTTCTTTTGCCAGCTCTCTCTGGGTCATGTTTCCTCTTAAATGTCTTATTCTTGCAGCAATGGTTTTATCCATGTCTAACATACCTCCGTTGCGAAGAATTTTTTTAATCAACTTTCAGCAAACATTATATCATATTATTCTAATTTATGCCAGCTTAAATAATTGATCAAACTTATTGAGCAACATAAAGTTTCCTCTGACTTTTAGCTTGCCAGTCATAAAAGCTTTCTGTGCAGTCTGTTTTCCGCTTAAAACTTCTTCCCATACTACAGCACTGACAATAATATAAAGATCAATGTCCTCTGTTATACCGTCGTTAAACAAACACTCTCCGCCCTTGATAGTAAGAAATCCGTCAAAGGTCTCAGATCCCATTACGTTAATTTGAATAATAGCGTTTGTGTCTGCCGAAAGTTGAGGCTGAAAATAATGGGGCAAATTTTGGGTCATTTGCTTAACTGTTTTTTTTCGGACAGTGGGTAACGGTTCATTTTTAGTAGTCATAAAAGGTGCGCCGACAGGTCTTTTATAGGTGATTCCAGGGCTGTTAAAATTATCAGGCTTGTCCTTTATAGCAGTATCTGCATTAAGTTTTAATGAAAACAATTTAGAAAGCTCTTCAATATCCTTTTCAGGATCTTTGTGAGCGGAATCTAACAGCTTGCCGGTTTCTTTTGATACTACAGAGTTTGGAACATAGTTTATTTCTTTTTGAGCATATTCGTTATTCATTGAAGGGCTTGCATAATCAGCATAATCTTCATATAAGTTTTTTACAGGCACTGTTTGTGTTTCTGTCTGCATTTGATTGTGAAGATAATAGTCTCCTGAAAAAATAACAGCTCTGTTTTGCCTAACAATTCTGTAATAATCCTCAACAGATTTTTCAATAAATGCAGTGTCGTTTCCAGAGCTGTGCATTTCTAAAAGAGCTTTTTTGCAGACAGTTAAATGAACAGGCACTGCGCCACCAAAACTTTCGATGACCTTTTCACAGTAGTATGTGGCTTCTCTTTCGCCCGTAAGATCCGCATAAGCCACAACCATTATACGCTTTCCTTTTAAAATGCCACTAAAAGATTTATGATTGAAATATTCAAAAAAATTTTTTAATCTAGCACAAGGTGCAAAAATCTCAACAGAGAATGCAAATATAATAGCGTCTGCCGAAATTGTATAGCGCATAATTTTCTCTGCTTCTTCATAACTTCCGGAAGAGCCCTCATAATAAGGTAGATTATAATCTTTAAGATCGGCTTCAATGACATCTACGCCAAGCTCGCCAAAAGTTTTGTAAACTGTTTTTAGAATGTTTTTAAGGCCTGATTCATTTTCCATTGAATATGCACATATAGATGCTACTTTCATTGCTCTCACAATCCCTTCAAAGGCGGAAGCTCTTTATTTAAAAGCCAACTATCGAAAAAAACTGTCAAATCTCCGTCGTATACTTGTCTCACTATTTCTCTGATTGCTGTTTCATCTGCTATTTTAAAAGCGTAATCCGCATAAAAACGTTTAATAAATTTATCAAAAGAATCTTCGCCCATTTCGTTTTTCAATGCATAGAACATTAATGTAGCTTTATTTCTTTGGAGCATTGTATAATCATTCCATGATTTATAAACATTAACATGACTTTTAAGAACACCGTAGTCTGAGTTGTTCAAGTATTCTTTTAACTGTTCATAAAGCTTTTCAATCTTGCCTTGGGTATCTGACTGTGAGTATAGAAATTTGTTATAGGTAATTAACCCTGAAAGCCCCTCACTAATCCAAGCTTCCCTGATAGGATCTGATCCAACAACACCGCCAAACCACTGTTTTGCCATTTCAAGGGCTAATGCATCTAAAATTGAATTGTTGTGAATTGCATTGCTGTCAAATAAAATCAATCCAGAATATCCCATGGCTGAGTCAGAAAACATGTCCGCCTCCACCAAATCCAGCTCGCTGTATGGTGAACTACCCACATACGCTTCATATGAGTTAAAGACCTTCACAGCAAAATCTAGA
The DNA here is from genome assembly GCA_964611655.1 of uncultured Eubacteriales bacterium. Classification (GTDB taxonomy): domain Bacteria; phylum Bacillota; class Clostridia; order Lachnospirales; family CAZTAY01; genus CAZTAY01. Next base: position 10,124 of record CAZTAY010000006.1, on the reverse strand, counting down.
ATTTCTTGCGCTTTGTTCTCCAAGTTTGAGTAATAATAAAAGTTTATTTTAATTCCCTTCTCGGTCAATGCGCTCTTCTTGTTGTACTTTCCAACCGTGAAAGAAAAATCCCTGACTATTTTGGTTGTGACATTGGTAATAGTAGAAACCTCATCTTCAATGGTTTTACCCCTGCCTGTTGTTACAATGGTGTAATTAATAGGTGCTTTTATGGTGACATTGTAAATAGCGGCATCAGCAAAGTACGGGTCACCGGCAGGATAATGCTTGTCTAAATAATACCCGTTTTTGCCATACACTGAAATATGTGGTATAAAATGACCAAACCACATAGAACCGTTACCGCCAATTCTATGTGCAATTTCCGGTATCTTGCTTTCAAACTCAATTGTAATGTCAATGGTTTCTTCCGGTTCAAGTGCATCCGGCAGTATAACCCTTATATTAATATCATCTTTAATCGAAAATATTGTCTCATTATTGTTTATAAATATACTTTTAATATTTAAGTCACTGTAATCTTTTGTTGACTTGTAAATTACTTTTTCTGATTCGCTAAATATCGGACTAAATTTCGCATCTTTATTAAATGCGTTTATATTCGCTACAATATAAACGGCTTCCAATCTTCTTCCTGTCTGGTTTTTAAACTTAATCTTTTCAATTGCGTTAACTGTTTTCGTTTCAGGATTAACATCTAAATTAACAGTATATTCATTATAAACATAGTAGTTTGCTTTCTTGTCTAAGCGTGCGCTTTTGATCACATTTGTAGCTGAAACCTCGCCTTCGGTGACCGTAACTAAAGGCTGTTTCCCATTATTATCAGACCGGCCAATAAAATCGCATCCGGTCATTAAAACTACTGTTACTAATAAGAATCCAATAGAACTGCATAAAACTCTATTCATTGAGTATCTCTCCTTTGTGAGGAGTCTACAATGTTAAACATCATTAGAACCTGTATTCTATAGGCTACCCAAATTTTAAACAGCGGTTTCGCCATTCCTGAAAAGTGACAACGTAATGAAACATTTATTACTTGCCTCAACAACCAAGAATGGCGTAAAAATCACCATAAAGTCGGGTTATTGCTATTTGAATACGGGTTTTTAATACGCTTTACCCCAGAACACCATATTATCAGCCTTTTCACCACAGCAAACACAATTTTCACTTATTGATTCCTGCTCAAAGGGGATGCATCTTGACGTTGCACCAGTCAGATCTTTTATCTTTTGTTCGCAATCTTCACTACCGCACCACATTGCCTTTATAAATCCTGGTGTTTCGTTTATAGTTTTTTCAAACTCATCCAGTGTCAACGCTTCATAAGTTCTGCTATCCCTAAAGTCTTTAGCCCTATTGTACATATCCTGTTGGATTTCTTTCAAGTATTCCAGCACTGATTCTAAAGGGTTTTCCAAAGAAACAACTTTCTTTTCTCTTGTATCTCTTCTGGCGAGAACCATTTGACCCTTTTCAATATCCTTAGGCCCTATCTCAATCCTAACAGGTATGCCTTTCATTTCGTGTTCGCTAAACTTCCAGCCAGGGGACTTGTCAGTATCATCAATCTTCACTCTAACATGTCCTTTTAATTTATCGGCAATTTCTTTTGCACAATCAAGTACACCTTCTTTGTGCATTGCAATAGGTACGATTACAGCTTGCACCGGAGCGACCTTTGGCGGAAGAACAAGCCCGTCATTATCACCGTGTACCATTATTATTGCGCCTATAATTCTTGTGCTCATTCCCCATGATGTTTGATGAACATTAGAGAGTGAGTTATTTTTGTCACTGAACTGAATGTTAAATGCTTTTGCAAACCCATCACCGAAATTGTGGCTTGTTCCCGATTGCAGTGCTTTTCCATCATGCATTAAACTTTCAATTGTGTATGTTTCTTTTGCGCCTGCAAATTTTTCCTTGTCAGTTTTCCTGCCTTTAATAACAGGAATTGCAAGCACTTCCTCACATAATTTAGCATATATATTAAGCATTTGTATGGTTTCTTCATAAGCCTCTTCGGCAGTTGCATGAGCTGTATGACCTTCTTGCCACAAGAACTCCGCTGTTCTAAGGAATGGCCTTGTTGTCTTTTCCCATCTTACAACAGAGCACCATTGATTGTATAATTTTGGCAAATCCCTGTATGACTGAATTGTTTTGCTGTATAGATCGCAAAACAAAGTCTCCGACGTGGGGCGGACACAGAGCCTTTCAGTAAGCTCCTCTGAACCTCCATGAGTTACCCAGGCAACCTCAGGTGCAAAGCCCTCTACATGATCCTTTTCCTTATTAAGAAGGCTTTCTGGGATAAAAAGCGGCAGATAAACATTTTCATGTCCCGTTTCCTTGAAGAAACCGTCAAGATTATTCTTAATGTTTTCCCAAAGGGCATAGCCGCCCGGAAGTAAAGCCATGCAACCTCTAACCCCGGTGTAGTCCGCAAGCTGCGCTTTTTTTACAACGTCAGTATACCATTTGGCAAAATCTTCTTCCCTTGCCGTAATGGCTTCAACCATTTTCTTATCAGCCATACTAATTCCCCTCTTTAAAACTTTTATTTTTTATGATAATAATCCACAAATACCCATATGTCAAGGTTTTGAATTCGTATTGAAGCCTAAAAACTTATCTGCAAAATCTTTTTCTGAAATAATCATAACTCCAAATTCTTTTGCCTTCAAATTTTTTGAAGAGCCTGAATTTAAGTCATTATTTATAAGATATGCTGTGGATTTGGACACAGAAGATGAAACTTTTGCTCCCAATTTTTCAATCTCATTTTGCAGCTCTGTCCTGCTCTTGTATAACTCAAGCTTTCCGGTTATGACAACAGACATTCCCGTTAGTGGTTTGTCCTCTGAGTTAGCATCTGGACGAATAATTTGAATGTAGTTTAAAGCTTCTTTAATCAGCTCTCTATTTTTTTCATTCGCAAAATATTCATAAACTGCATTTGCCATGGTATTTCCAAAACCATCAATCTCTGTTAATGATTCTGTATCTGCATTAATAATTGCCTCCAAGTCAAAATTAAAGCTATTGCATAACAATTTTGCGCTGGACAGTCCAATTCCATATATTCCAAGTGCATTTATAAAGTTTGGAAGCTCTGGTTTTTTTGAAGCTTTAATGGATTCATCAAGCTTTTTAACCGAACGTTCACCAAACCCTTCCATATCCTTTATGGTATCGTAATGCCTTTCTAGTCTGTATATATCAACAAAAGTCTCCAAGAATTTATTATCAACAAATTTTTTAATGGTGTTTTCAGATAACCCTTCAATATTCATTGCATTTCTGGACACAAAATGGGTTAAAAACTTAACTCTAACAGCATAGCAATTGGAGTTAACACAGTATAAGGCCTTTTGATCTTTGATTTTCTTAAGTTCAGCTTTAAATCCACAAACGGGACAATGTGTGGGAATTGCAACATCTTCCTTGTTTGACTTAGACTTAGTAAGGTTTTTTTCAATCTGAGGAATAATCATATTTGCCTTGTAAACAGTCACCCTGTCACCTACGCCAATTTGAAGTTCTTCAACAATTCCTGCATTATGCAAGCTGGCTCTAGAAACAGTTGTACCTTCTAGTAACACTTCATCAAATACGGCGACAGGGTTAATAAGACCTGTTCTTGAAGTGTTCCACTCAATTTCTCTTATAGTGGTTTCTGCGATCTCGTCCTCCCATTTAAATGCCATAGAATCTCTTGGGAATTTTGCGGTTGTTCCCAGTTGGCGACTGTAGCTAATGCTGTCATAGGTAAGCACCAGTCCATCGGAAGCAAAATCCATATTACTAACATTGTCAGCAAAATAATTGAGGCTCTCAATTAAGTTAACAGGAGTAACCATTTTATATTCAACAATATCAAATCCCATGTCTTTAAGCCATAAGAGCATATTTTCTTTGCTATCATCAAAGTCCATACCGCTTGCTAATACGACAGTAAAAGCATAAAGCATTACACTTCTTTTTGCTGTGTCTTTGTTGTTTAATTGCCTGACCGTTCCGCTGGTTAGGTTTCTTGGGTTTTTATATTGTAATTCATTCTCTAAAGAACTTTCGTTTATCCTTTTAAAAGCCGACCAAGGTATAACTGCTTCACCTCTTAATGATAGCTCGCCTTTAAAGGGAATAGTTAGAGGCACGTTTTGAAACACCTTTACGTTATGGGTCACGTCTTCTCCCGTTTCACCGTTTCCTCTTGTAATGGCATTTATAAGCTGACCATTATTATATTTTAAAACAATCGTAAGCCCGTCAATCTTCCATGACAGAATACCCTTAGCAAGCGATTTATCCTCTGGCTTTTCAATAAACTCAAGAAGCTTGTCTTGTTCTTTTGTTTTGTCAAGAGACAGCATTGGAGCATCGTGCTTTATTTTGTTAAGGCCCTCAACAGCTTCCTCCCCCACTCTTTGAGTAGGGGAGGAACTTATAGTAATACCGCTCTTGACTTCTAGCTCCAACAGCTCGTCATATAACCTGTCATATTCTTTATCTGACATGGAAGGATTTGACTCTTTATAATACTCTTCTGAAGCTTTGTTTAATCTAAAGACTAATTCTTTTATTCTGTCTGCATATATATTTTTTATAAAAATCATCCTACCTTATATAGTGGTTTGCTTTGATATAGAGAACCAAAAGCGGAGCAATCCTTAGTCAATTCCACTTTGTCTTAATAATAAGTGTCAGTATAAAGGGAATCTCATATTAAACCTAAATCATTAAAAAGTAATATTTATTATGCTTTCATCATTACTTATTACATTAGTCCCTGACAAGGCTTTGACCGCATATTGATAGGATTTTCCTTTTACTGCATTATTATCCACAAAAATTCCGCCAGAGGATTTATAAACAACCCCAATCAGGTTTTCGGGATTGGTAAAGTCCAAATACTCGCCCTTAGAGACCCTATAGATTGCATATTTATGAACATCTTTTTGATTTTTCTCATCTGTTATGGTAAGTTTCACGCCGTTTGTCACAGCCAATGCGGAAACCTTTGAAGGAGCAAAAACCTCTGTTTCATTGTTCCAATAGGTTGAAGGAGTTAAAGCTTTATTTTTATAAAGACCATCCTTTATTAAGTCCATATATGCAAGCTGGTTAGAGACTATGCTTTTGTATGAAAAATGCATCTGTCCTAAAGCATTTTCGGCAGCCCTATTATCATTAATCTGACCAAATAGTTCTTCCTTTGCCTTAAAAGGTTCATCTGAACCACCATTGTTAACTTTATAGTCCGCGACACCTATGTATAAATTGACAGGATGCACGCCTGCATATTCAACGATTTCTTTGTTCCACCAATCAAGCAGTACTGAGTAATTTGCAAGCTTGTGCTGTCTTGACCAGTATATTTGAGGAGTTAAATAGTCGATGTAACCTTGTTTGATCCAATATCTGCTATCGCCGTATAATGTATCATAAGTAGCCTGGCCAGCTTTCGTGTTGCTTCCTGTTTTGTCGAATGATGCATTCCTCCAAACACCAAATGGAGAAATACCAAATTGCACATGAGGTTTAATTTTCTTAATGGTTTCATTAACATCCTTGACTAAAAGATTAACATTATTTCTTCTCCAATCAGACTTGTTAGTAAAACCGTTTCCGTAGACTTTAAAAGTGTAATCATCAGGATAGTTTTCTCCTGCAATTGCATAAGGATAAAAATAATCATCCATATGAATTGCATCCACGTCATAATTGGCTACAATCTCTGAAACGCATGACGAAAGATATTTTCTCACGTCAGGAATACCGGGGTTTAAGTAATACTGATCACTGTATTTGTTAACCCAGCCCGGGCATTTCTTAGCTATATTGTTGTCAGCAAGATCTGCAAGCTGTTTTTTAGGCATAGTAACTCTATAGGGGTTAATCCAGGCATGAAGCTCAAGACCCCTTGAATGTGCAGCATCGATCATGATTTCAAGGGGATCATATCCAGGATCAGCGCCTTGTTTACCGCCTGTTATGTATTGTGACCAAGGTGCATAAGCAGACTTATAAAGGGCATCTGACAGTGGTTTAACTTGAAAGACAACAGTGTTGAAATTTTTGCTTTCAAGGTTTGCACAGATATTGTTTGCCCAAGCAGTAAACGCAGCCTTGTCCATTCCGGCAGGCATGTCAATATTAGTAACCGTTGCTACCCAAGCAGCACGCATTTCTGTAATGGGTTCATTTGAAGTTGAAACAAAGTCAACATTGTTTACAACCTTAGTAGGATCAGACAGTGCTTCTGCTTCAAAAACGGAAGTACCAGTATTAGATTCTGAATTTGGCTGTTTGTCTTTTTTAATGATTGCAGGCACCATAAACACTGCTAACAATACAGCAATTATTACTGTAAATTTAATTTTCATATAATCATCCTTTCAATTCGTATTTTCCAAATTATACTCTACTTCCTATTTTATGTAAATCTTGATAAAGTAATAGTAAAAATAATGTAATATAGCTGCAAATATTAAATCTTAGAACTATTTTTACTGTTCAAGATCAGTTAAGTGATAATTAAAACAAAAAACTTCCCGCCTAAACGGGAAGTAAGTTTACTATTCCTTTTCAATTTCACTTTGGACATGATGAAGCAATCCGGCAAGCCATCTGTTAACAGCGTTTTGGACATTTGTTTCATCTTTTTGAACTGCAAAGTCTACCTTTGGAACTTGCATGTCATATAGGCTTAACATATCAACCAGTCTAAGAACCCCTAGCATAAAGTTTGTCAAAGTAATATCCATATGATTGTTACCATCAAGGTCAATTACGTCAAACAAGTCATGTCTGTTTCTGATTTCTTCCATAACTGCAGGATGCAGTTTTTTGTGGTCAACATTTCTTCTGTGCATTATTTCAAGCTTATCATCCTCACGACCTCTTGCTAAAAGTCTTTCTATAATTGTTTCAAGATCGCAATGGATATCAATAACAAGCACTCGCCAGCCAAGTTCTTTAATAATCCTGGTTGCCTCAAGAGCCTGTTGTCTGTTTCTTGGGAAGCCGTCAACAATGGCAGGCGAACCGTTTTCCAAAAGACCTTTAAAGATTCCAACAGCAATATCGTCACCTAAAAGCTTCCCGGACTCCGTCATGCGCTTAATTTCTGGATCTGACTTTGCTTTTTCTCTAAAAATATCACCCATGCTGGCAGCTTGAATATCCGGAAGCCAGAACTTCCTGATATTTTTAACTAATGTTCCTTTACCGCCGCCAGATTCTCCCATAAGGAAAATATAGTTCCATTTACCTAAAATTTGCGGCGAAGATTTTACACTTACCATTGTTATCCCCCAAACCCTTCTATAAGAATAATTAATAAATTTATTTAATAATGTGAGTTTGACGTTTACAAAAGCTTCACTGCAAACGTCGAACTTTGATTATACACGCGCTTTTTCAACAAAAAATCTAGCAATAAACTTTAAGACTATCATGGTTTAAAAGCCGATTTAAGGCCTATTCAACTTCATATAATCCTAGTTAAATATTTATAATCCAAACCTGACAGGGAATAGTATATCATAAATAGTAAACTTATCAAGTCCAAAATATATTTTAATGTGAAATTCGTATAACCAACTGTAAAAATTTAAATGTTCCGAGTTGGATATTTCAAATTCCTTTAGTAGAATCAGTAATATTTGATTATATTCGTACAATTTAATACAAGCACTAAATAATAGCTAATAGATTTCTCGCTGTTGCTGTATTTTAAAGGAAGCACCTACAAGTATATTCGACAAAATCCACAAAGATGGGGCATGGGTTTCATATAAGTCTAATATACAATAACCGGATCAAATTTGTTTATTTTTGAATAGATGTTCTTTGCAATCTCAAAAGGTAAGTTAATACATCCATTTGAACCATTGCTTAAATATCTATTTCCACCGAAAATCGGCTGCCATGTTGCATCATGTAAACCTACGTCCTTGTTAAAGGGCATCCAATATTCAACAGGAGTTCTGTAGTTAGGGCCTGTCAAGGTTGCTTGTCTTTCCTTATAAGTAATAGAATAAATACCAACAGGTGTTGCATTTTTATTGTTTGGGTTTCCTGACACAATGTCTGACTCCAAAAAAAGCTTACCGTTAATATAATACCATAAATGCTGCTTAGCAAGAGAGATTTCTACATATGAATTCCCATAATCGTTTGGAAATGGCTGTGACTTATCAACAAGCCTTGCTGCTGTTTGCCAGAACACCGTGTTGATTACATCTGGTTCTTCTCCCTTTAGCAGTTTTATAAGTGAAGCCTGAAAATTATCCATTGTTTTGTCGAAGTTGACCCACCAACCATAGTCACCAACTGTGATTGTGATTTCCTTGCCTTCAGAGGTCATAAATTTTCTTTTGATACCAAAAGTATTGATTGATCTACAATAGCTTACCACAAAATCGTTTAATTTATCCAAATCAAGTTCAGGTGGTTTTGCTTGGTCAATAAACAATTTGTTTTCGCCCGCTGAATAGTTAAGAAGGTTTGCATAATCTTTAGGCAGAAGCTTTCTTTTTTCGTCACCAAAAACGTTGATTTCTATTTCTTTCCTAAAATTATTATTAAATAGGTCTTTATACTCAATAAGCTTTTGGTTTTCAGCATTAATTACCGGCTTTTTATACCAGCCCACTTCATTTAAGTCTAACTTCAAAATTGGGTCTGTATAATTTTCTGGATTCTGTGCGGTGGATATTTCACTGTTTTCATTGAGAAAAACAGTCAGGTTAGTCAAAGAATTTTCCTCATCCTCAACATTACCCATTTTCTCCTCTTCTATAACATAGATATTTTTCTGTTCATCAAATAATATGTATGCATCTTGTTCCGGCATAACAGCATAGTCTTCCCTTGTCTTTGCCCTGAAATCCTCAAGCCTCTCATTAAGCTTGCCTGATGAAAACCTATATGGAACTTCAAGTTCTTCTTGCATTTCAGATCTGCTTTTAAGAGGACTTAGAATAAGTGACTGAGTACCGCTTATTTCCTTAACCCTTTCTGTAAGCTTTTGCTTATCAAGCTCATAACCCAGCAGAGTCAGATCAATTTTTATTTCACGTTCTGGCTGGTTAATCTGTACAAAGGGCCTTTTTTCATTATAATGTTCATAAAGAAGGTCAACGGCCTGAGAAACCTTCATTCCTTTTACGGGTATACCATTAATTGTTTCTATTTGGTACAGGACAATTTTGTTTTGCTCGTTTATGTATAACCCCATTGCAATAACAGCAACTGCAAAGATTGCCAAAATTATACCAAATCTTATTATAAATTTATTTTTGGATTTAATTGTTTTGGTTTTTGGAGCAATATCATTTGTTTCCAGGGGGGAACGATCCAAGCTCATTTTTTCACCTATTTTATATTCACTATTACGCTGGCATTTAAATTAAAATAATTTAACTACCGTGGTTACAATTTTTCCTAACATAGAATAACAGAAATGATTTATTTGAAAATCATTTCTGTTACGTTTAATACTACTACTCCCCGATAATCCTAACTTCCGGCTCTAATAACACCCCGAACTTTTCTAAAACAACCTGCTGAATATGTGAAATAAGATTAAGAATATCTTCCGCTGTGGCATTGTTTTTGTTTATAACAAAACCGCTGTGCTTATCAGAGACTGCAGCTCCGCCCAAGGAAAAACCCTTTAATCCTGCGTCTGAAATTAGTTTTCCCGCATAATAACCCTCCGGACGCTTAAATGTGCTGCCTGCGCTTCGTGCGGTTGTGGGTTGCTTTTCCAAACGTAAATTCCTATACTCAAGGATTTTTTCTCTGATTTCTTGATAATCGCCCTGCTTAAGCTCTAGTTCACAGCTTAGTACTATCATGCTGCTGTTTTGTATGGCGCTTTTTCTATAACCAAGCTCAAGTTCACTTACAGGCAATTCCTTTATTTCTCCATCGCTTGTCAAAACAGTTGCGTTCTTAAGAATGTCTTTAAATTCACCGCCATATGCTCCAGCATTCATAAACACTGCGCCCCCGATTGAGCCCGGAATCCCCTCAGCAAATTCAAGACCTGTAAGTGATCGTTCAAGTGCAAATTCAGAAACTGATGCAACTTTTGCACCTGC
>CAZTAY010000005.1:0-40856 GCA_964611655.1 uncultured Eubacteriales bacterium | reverse complement strand
ATAGCGCATGTTTCGGTTCGATTTCAACCGAAACAGCTATATAGCTAATTCAATTAAAAATCGGCTGTAGCAAACTTGTTTGTGTAAGACGATTATTAATTGAATTAAGCGCCCTGCCACACGAGTGTAGCAAAGCGGAACGAGTGGTGGATGGCGCATGTTTCGGTTCGATTTCAACCGAAACAGCTATATAGCTAATTCAATTTAAAATCGACTGTATGTATAAGACGCAGCTATACGCTGCAATAGGTGGCTGCAAACGTAGAACTTTGATTATATTCTCAGGATCTGCTGTTATTAGCTAATCCTTACACGTTAAATAATTGTTGTAATACTCTCAATAACACTTACTATAATTGGCAGCGAAATAACCATTATTAAAACCTTTCCGGCAAGCTCTATCTTTGAAGCAATAACACCTTCCCCTGCATCTTTACAAACCTGTATTCCAAACTCGGCAATATATGCAATACCGATAACCTTAAGCATAATAACCAAGTATTCAGATTCAATGTTTATTAGGTTTCCAAGTCTTTTTAAAACCTCAAGTACAGCACCTATCTTTGGAATCACTAGCAAGAAGATTATGATTCCGCCTACAACTGCAATAAGCACGCTCATTTCAGCATTATATTTTTTAACTGATAGTGACAAAATAGCAGTTATCAGTCCTATTGCAACAATTTGAACTATATCCATTTTCTTACCTCCGCCCTACAGCTTAAACAGCTCCTGAACAGTTGTAAACAATTGACTAATGTATTGAATTACCCAAAAAAGTACAACCACCAGCCCTGCAAGAGTTGTCATCATAGCCTGCTCTTCTCTTCCAGCTCTAATTAAAACCTGATTTAAAACCGCAACCAATATTCCCACCGCTGCGATCTGAAATACAATCGTAATATCCATGATAACCCTTCTTTCAAATTATTTTTATATTAGTAGAACCGCTACTAAAATTCCTCCCAAAACCCCAAGGCTTCTATACATTCTAGAACTTTTACTTTCCTTTTCTTTTAAGGCAAGTATCTTTGAATCAATATATTCCATTGCAATCGTTATGCCTGCCGACTGCATATGTGTATCCAAATGTCCAAGTGTTTTGCCCAGTGAAATAAACATATTCCTGTCCTCTGAATCGAAATAAGTCCCGCTTGCATGTTTATCAAAAGCATAAGTAAATATTTCTTCTCCTGACATAAACTCTCTTGAGGCAGCGCCTTCTGCGATTGCCATAAAAATATCCGATATGGGTTTTTCGGTTCGGTTGCTGACATTTATAGAGGATTCTTCAAATGAGGCTAATGCAAATTCAATCTCGCCCTTTAATATCTGGAGAGCTTTTTTTAGCCTATATATTAAATCAATATGCTTTTTTTCACGCATGGATAGATATATTCCAAGATACGAAGATGATAAAACCACTAAGAATATGCCAACGGCTTTTACAGTAAACATCATAACTAACCACCTCAATAGCATTTGAATTTAATTACTGCAACAAAATTCCGTTTTCGTCATATACACCCTCAACTGTGCCCGGGCCATTTCTTTTGCTAAGAACGATAATCCTATTAAAAATTTGTTTTTCAATTATGGGGCTCAACATAGGCTTATCGTATAAATCCCTAATCACTTCCCCATGCACCGAACAAATTAGCTTTACTCCTGCATATACCATGTCAGATATAGCGGAAATGTCCTCACTTTTTCCTATTTCATCAGCAGCAATAATATCCGGACACATCCCCCTTAAAAGCATTTTCATGCCTAAAGCCTTAGGGCAATTATCAAGCACATCAGTTCTTAATCCCACATCCTTTTGGGGTATTCCCATAAAACATGCAGCAATTTCAGAACGTTCGTCAACCAGACCTATAGTTAGCCCTTTATTGCTTAAAGTCCTGATTAAATCCCTTATAAGGGTGGTTTTTCCGCAGCCTGGAGGAGACAGAATCAATGTATGTAAAATGCCGTTCCCGGAAGAAATCTTCTCAAGCACACCTTCCGCACATCCCTTTATTTCATGGGCAATCCGTATACTAAGAGCAGAGATATTCTTTATGGTCTTTATCTCACCCTTTTCCACCACCGCTTTACCGCATATTCCAACTCTGTGACCACCTTTAATAGTTATAAAACCATTTCTTATTTCTTCTTCAAATGCATATAATGAATAACCGCTTATTAAAGAAAGGGATGATGTCAAATCCCCTAGAGTAACTTTATAAGCGTCTTCTATGCTAAAAATAAACCTGCTTTTATGGTTTATGTAGTATTCAGTATTATTTTTTTTAACTATCAATGGTTTATTAACCCTTAGCCTAATTTCTTGTATTTCACCGAAATCATTGTCATTCACATTCATTAAGACTTCTTTGATGTTCTTACTTACACATTCTAGTATAATTGTTTTATTATTCATCTTTTGTCCCTCCTTACATAAAATCATATGAGAGTATGTCCAAGCTTATGCCGAAATTTTTATACAATCTCTCTTCTAAACTTTACAATTTGTTTTTATTACTAATACATATCTTTTTAGCTTAGTTGTTGACATGTTTAGGTTAAATACATATAATTGCTTAAAAGCCTGTCTGAAACCTAATTGAAAATATTAAACAGGTTTAAAAAGGAGGAGAACATTTTGAATTATAAGAAAAAACGATTCACCCTTTTGTTTTTTGCATTGTCAATTTCTCTATTAACAGTCTTTTTGACTTCATGCGGTGAACCACAAGACAAGCTGCTATATAAGTTCAGAAATACTAATTGGGAAATGAACAAAGAAGATGTTATTAAGGCAGAAGGAAGAGACCCTGATAAGGAAGCAGACGTAGAACAGTATGGTATGCAATACACCATATTGACATATGAAGACGTTGAGGGTGCGCCTAAATATGAAGATAAAAAGGTAAAAGCTCAATATCATATCCGAAAAGAAGATAATGTATTAGAAAATGCTTATTATGATTATTCGTTTAAGGATGAATCAGGGAAAGTTGATAAGGAAGAACTGTTAAAAGCATATCCTGTGATTCTTAAAGAAATTGAGAACCAATTTGGAAAACCTACAATTCAGTATACTCAATATGAAGGCAATGATGGACCTGCGCTTGAACATCTTGATTTAGAAATTGAAAATCCAATTGCTTTTGATTCCAGATGGAACGGAAAGCAATACAGGTTCTTGTATGTATCATGTTATGTCAACACAGGTCAAATAAGCATTGAGTACCGTTATCATACACCAGAAGAAGTTAAAGCAATAAAAGATTATCAGCCATAAAAAAAGGCTGTTGCAAAACTACATTAGTTAGTTTTGCAACAGCCTACTTTTATAATTGTTGAAATTTTAATTATTACTATACAGCATCCCCTTTTTTGGATTCACGTTCTTTTTGTATTAATTGTTTTAAATCAAGAGAGCGCTGTTTAACCCTTTCAGGGACCGATTTCGAAACAATTAATTGTGAAAGCCATTTAAGAGCCTCTGACTCGTTTCCTGAAATCTTTAGAAAGCAAGCAATTATATATGCCATGGTATGCTCTCCAAGTCCGCTTACAGGTTCGCTTTCCGTTGAATATGCCTTTATAAACCCATCACAGGAAGCTTTTAAGAACATTTTTTCATTTTCCTTGTCTCCCTTATCCCTATAAAGCCAGCCCAGCCGCATACAAATATAAGCCTTTTCGCCGTTCTTCGCTTTTTTTATAAAGGCATTATAAAGAGCAAGTTTATTTCTTTCAATACCATCATCTATGCTAAGTACAAAAGGATAGTCCTTTGACTTGTATTCAGGGGTTATAATTTGTCTAATATAATCAGCAGGTTTACCCCAAATCTTACCAAAAAAGCTTGACAAAGCTGTATATCCGCAGCGTTTACAAATTATAACATCATAAACAATAGGATCAACAGGATAATAATTTGGTTTTAAGTCAAAGTCAGATGAAACAAGCTTCAGTTTACTTCGCCTAACAGCTCTTTCGCTGAATTGATATTCACAAATAGGACATGTATATGTCTTATAATACAAGAATTGATCAGGCGATACTTCTTTTTGCTCAGAATCAGTGCTGTTTTTTTCATCAATGGAACTATTTTTATTTTCATATAAGTTTACGTTCTCAATATTTTTAAAACCAAAACACTCTAAACCCTTAAATAGATTTTCCATAATCCTTTTCCTATCCAATCCTGACATAAATTCTAGCTTTACAATAATTTTACCACAAAATTAATATAAACTTCAATGAAATTATTATTTTAGAAAATTTATTTTAGAAAAAATAATACGCAAAAAAAGACCTTTCAAAATCTAAATATAGAATATTATGAAATATTTACAATTGTTATGTCATCAATTTTACATTTTTCTACATTTATTTCAAAAAAAATCTCGTTATGTCTTACTAAAAGAAAAAAATAATCGTTAACCTATACAAGCTTAGTGTTGACACGGCTGTGAAATTATGTTATTCTTATCCTTGTTACAAAGTAATTAGTTTTTATGTTTTGTGTAGGAGGATTTTAAATGAAAAAAGGTACAGTAAAGTGGTTTAACGCAGAAAAGGGTTTTGGTTTCATCTCAGTTGAAGGAGAAGACGATGTATTTGTACATTTCTCCGCTATTCAAGCAGAAGGTTATAAAACCCTCGAAGAAGGCCAAGAAGTAGAATTTGAAGTAGTGCAAGGTGCAAAAGGCCCTCAAGCTGCAAACGTTTGCCGCGTATAATCCATCCGATAATAAGAACTCTATGCCGTGGGGCATTTGAATATTTATTTTAGGGAAAATGGTTATAGCAACGCCAACGACGATCTCGTGTTCACACGAGATCTTTTTTGGTTTTCAATTATTATACCGCCGGATACCTTCAAATTTTTGAAAATATCCGGCTGTAACTATTTTAAAATTAAATATTGCTGTATTTTTTTAACCTTGCTTCTACTTCATTATCAGTATATGCTTCTATGAGTATACCTTGTTCCTCATGTTTCTCAGATATTATTTCACCGCGTTTGTATAAAAGGTTCAAAAGACTTCCTTCTGTATATGGCAATAGAACAGATATCTTTATTTTACGTTCATTTAACACCTGCTGAATATCATCAAGAAGCGTATCTATACCTTCACCTGACTTGGCAGAAATAAACACCTGCTTTACAGCCCTATCACTGCTTGTAAATCGCCCTTTTTCTTCGATTAGGTCTGATTTATTATAAGCAATAATCATTGGCTTCTCATTACATCCAATTTCACTTAAAACGTCGTTAACTACCTTAATATGGCTTTCATACAGTGGATTTGAGCAGTCCACCACATGCAAGAGTATATCCGCATTCTTTAGTTCTTCTAAGGTGGCTCTAAAGGCCTTTATTAGGCCGTGGGGCAACTTATGAATAAATCCTACGGTATCGGTTATCCTAATTTCCTCTCCGCCGTCTAGTTTAATCATTCTGACTGTTGTGTCAAGGGTTGCAAAAAGCTTATCCTCTGCAAGAACCCCTGCTGAGGAAAGATAATTCATTAGAGTTGATTTACCTGCATTTGTATAGCCCACAATAGAAATAACCGGTATTTTACTTTCGGAAGTTTTCTTTCTAATGGTATTCCTATGGGTTTCTATACTACTTAATTCCTTTTCCAAGTTATATATAGCAGTTCTTATATGACGTCTGTCAGTTTCAAGCTTCTTTTCACCAGGACCTCTGGTTCCGATGCCACCCCCAAGCCTTGACATACTCTTGCCAATTCCTGTAAGATGTGAAAGCCTGTATTTCTGCTGAGCAAGCTCTACTTGGATTTTTCCCTCACTGGAAGCCGCTCTTTTTGCAAAAATATCAAGAATCAGAATTGTTCTGTCCATTATACTGACATTTAAAATTTCGGCTAAGTTCCTTTGCTGTGCCGGTGAAAGTTCATCATCGGCAATAACAGCATCGGCATTTTGAGCCAAAACAAGTTCTCTGACCTCTTCTACCTTGCCTTTTCCTAAATAAGTGGCTCTGCTGGGGTTGTCTCTTGGCTGTAAAACTATTCCAACAGTTTCAGCTCCGGCAGTCTCTGCTAACTCCTTAAGTTCATTAATGGAGTCTTCCGCAGAGATTACGCCTTCTTTGTTGTCAATACCAATCAGTATAACTCTTTCTTTTTCTTCTTCGGTTTTAATGAATTTATCTTCGATAATAACTCTCCTGCCTTACAATAGGCCTACCTCGTTACAATTAGCCAAGCCAAGCCTAATTAATATTTTTTGATATATTCATCAATCTCCCATTGATGAACAGTCTTTTTATAATTAGTCCATTCTATTTTTTTAGCTTTTACATAATTATCAAAAATATGTCCGCCAATTGTCTCTTTAATCAGATCATCTTTTTCCAGTTCCTTTATAGCTTGATATAAGCTTTCAGGGAGCTTTTCAATACTAGCCTTTGTTCTTTCGGTTTTTGAAAGCTCATAAATATTTATATTTGTGCTATCTTTTGGATCGATATTGTTCTTAATTCCCCATAAACCAGCTCTTAGCATTACCGCAAGTGCAAGGTATGGGTTGCATGAAGGGTCAGGGTTTCTAAGCTCAATTCTAGTTCCTTCGCCTCTTGCAGAAGGTATTCTAATAAGAGGGCTTCTGTTTCCTGTCGACCATGCTATATAAACCGGTGCTTCATAACCAGGAATAAGTCTTTTATAAGAATTTACAAGGGGATTTGTAATAGCAGCCATACCCTTAGCATGATGTAAAAGACCACCTATAAAATTATAAGCCATTTTAGACAAACCATTCTCATCTGACTCATCATAAAACATGTTTACACCATCTTTAAATAAAGACATATTACAATGCATACCGTTTCCGGCAAATCCATTAACCGGCTTTGGCATAAAAGTGGCATGAAGTTTTTTGCGTTTTGCCATTACCTTAACAACTAGCTTGAACGTAACAATATTATCAGCAGAGCTTAAAGCATCTGAATACTTAAAATCAATCTCATGCTGCCCTGGTGCTGTTTCATGGTGTGCTGCTTCAATCTTAAATCCCATTTCCTGGAGCATACTAACCATGTTAATACGTGCATCCTCGCCTAAATCAACAGGCCCTAAATCGAAATATCCTGCATTGTCTTGAGTTACTGTGGTTTGTCTGTTTTCATCCATTTCAAACAAGAAAAATTCACATTCAGGTCCAACAAAGAAATCAAAACCCATTTCTTTTGCTTCGTTTATAGCCTTTTTTAGAACATAACGGGGGTCACCTTCAAATGGAGTTCCGTCAGGTCTGTATACATCACAAATCATTCTTGCGATTTTATGTTCGCTAAGCCACGGCAACTCGGTGTACGTGGATGGATCAGGATATAAAATCATATCCGATTCCTCGATCCTAACAAACCCTTCAATTGAACTTCCGTCAAACATTATCTTGTTTTCCAGCGCCTTTTCAAGTTCATTTACAGTAATGGCAATATTTTTCATTACACCAAAAATATCCACAAACTGAAGCCTAATAAACTCGATGCAATTTTCCTTGCACATTCTAATAACATCTTCTGCGCTATACTTAGTTACCATTCTAAAGTTTCCTCCCTATAATCGACTTCCTGCAAAAACCTTTCTGCCTTATACCATACTGTTGCAAGAAATCTAATGCTACAATTAAGTTATTAATAATTTATGCATATATTAAAAAACAAATTCAATATCATTAAAACGTGAAACAAACTCTTTCATTAATTGCTCTTCTTCTCTATAACCCAATGCAGAAAAAGTTGCAGTATATCCTGTGTAATTACCAACGTCGTTCCATGAATTGGTTTTTATACCCTTTTCATTTAAAAGCCATAAAGAAAAATCCTTTGAGTTTTTGAATACCAAACCATCTTTAGTACCTTTTGGAATCTTTACATATAGATAATAGGATGCTTTTGGCATAACAACATCAAAACCAAGCTCAATTAGAGCATCAGTCATAAGTTTTAACCTCATACTATATTTCTCTGCTGTTTTCATTGCAATTTTAGGGTGTTTAAGGGCATAAATTGCTGCCGCCTGAATTGCTTTAAAATAACTGTCGCCCAATCTGTAAGCAGCATTTTTAGCTGCCTTAATGATAACGTTATTTCCAACTAAGAAACCTGCACCCCAGCCTTCCATATTAAATGATTTGCCTAGGTCGTGAATTTCCACACCAACAGATTTAGCGCCCGGAACAGACATGAAAGAAATTTTGTCCTCACCAGAAAATACTAAAGGTGAATATGATGCATCATGTATTACAACTATATTATTCTCTTTTGCAAATTTCACTACTTTCCTGAAAAATTCTTTTGAAGCAACAGCGCCAGTAGGATTGTTGGGGTAATTGAGATATAAAATTTTAGCGCTTTTAAGAATCTTTTGTGGGATATTATCCAAATCGGGTAGGAATTTATTCTTATGCTCAAGAGGAAGGTAATGTGGTTTACCTCCGCATAACTTAACTACGTCGCCTACATAAGAAACACATGGTGAAGTGATTAATGCAATATCATCGGGGCAAATGAAAATACTTGTTAAAAGAGCCAATGCCCTTCTTGCGCCTGAAATTACCATTAATTCTTTATCAGGAGCAACCTTGTTAAAGTCAAATACCTCCGCTAAATATTCAGCAGCAGCAGCTTTAAATTCATCCGTACCATCGGTGTTATAGCCCCTGTTTTCCCATTTAGACACTTCCCTTGACAAAGCATCAAGAACAAACACATCTGCCATTGCATCTGGTTGCGACGAGCTAAGATCAATAATTTTATAAGGCCGTTCTTGCAATATCTCATTATTTAAGTCAATTTTTTTACGCTTTATGTTTACAATAATTTTATCGAGCATAATAGCATTTTCAGAAAACAAACTTATAATATCTTTCCCCTTCATTGCAATCACTCCTTATAGTTAATACAATACAGAATGCAATAATTAGTTATTATACTTAAATGGTAAACAGTTCGAATATAACATAATATTATCTTAACCAATTTGAATTGTCAATTGAATTAGTACAAGCCTATCCATTTTATGAATAGGCTCCATATTATAGAAATTCAGGTTGACATAAGCAATCTATCTTCATAAGATTTCGAGCACAAAAGTCAAACATGGAATTGCTTTAACAAATACTAATTTTAATTTTTTAAAACAATTTCAGCAATCTTTACACTATCCGCAGCATCTTTTGCATAAAAATCCGCTCCAACGTAATTTGCATATTCTTCAGTCAGTACAGCTCCACCAACCATTATTTTTCCTTCATAGCCGTCGTTTCTAAGTGCTGTAATGGTATCTTTCATACTTTGAACTGTTGTTGTCATTAATGCACTCAGACCTACTAACGGCGCGCCTGTGATCTTTGCCTTTTCAACTACATTAGAAATGGGTACATCCTTGCCAAGATCAATCACATCAAAACCATAGTTATCAAGCATTAATTTTACAATATTCTTTCCTATGTCATGAATGTCTCCATAAACAGTAGCTAAAATAATTTTACCGCTTTTTTCTTTTGCATTATCACCAGGGAGTTCTTTAATAATTTCAAAGCCCTTCTTCACAGTTTCCGCCGATTGCATAAGCTGAGGAAGAAAAAGTCTTCCCTTGGAATAATCATCTCCCACTTGTTTCAAAGCCTTTACAAAATAGTTGTCAATAATCTCAATAGGGGACATTGAGTTTAGCATGTCTTTTACAACAGCAGCGCATTCATCCTTTCTTCCCTGAATGATTATTTGAACAAGGTCTTTATCGTTTATTTCTGTTTTTGGTTCGTCTTTTTGCTCCTTAAAAAACCTGTCCACATATTCCCCTGCATCTTTGTCTTGTGCATTTATAACCTTAAATGAGGTTACTACATCCATCATTATTTCGGAAAGGGGGTTTAAAATTGCCATGTCAAGACCTGCACCAAAATTAGCCGCCAAGAAAACACTGTTAAGAACTTCTCTTTCAGGCAGACCAAATGAAACATTACTAACCCCAAGTGAAGTTTTAACACCAAGCTGATTTTTAACCATAGTAACAGCCTTAATAGTTTCAAGAACCTGCTCTTGCTGTGCAGAAGCAGTCAGAACGAGAGTGTCTACTATAATATCTTCTTTACCAATTCCGTATTTACCTGCCTCGTCAACAATTCTTTTAGCAATTTCAAAGCGATCTTCCGCTTTTTCAGGGATACCTTTTTCATCCAATGTTAGTGCAATAATAAGCGCACCATATTTCTTTGCAATTGGAAAAACCTCATCCATTGACTTTTGTTTTCCATTAACAGAATTAATAATTGCCTTTCCGTTATAGTATCTAATGGCTTGTTCAATAGCTTTTGAATCAGTTGAGTCAATTTGTAAAGGTAGTTGGCTAACCGCTTGAATTTCTTTAACAGCCCTTACAAGCATCTCTGATTCATCAATTTCAGGCAATCCCATGTTAACATCCAAAATATCCGCTCCGGCGTTTGTCTGAGCGATTGCCTCTGAAATAATATAGTCAAAAGCACGATTACGAATAGCTTCTTTTAGTTTCTTTTTTCCAGTAGGATTAATTCGTTCCCCAATAACACAAATATTATTGTCAGACACAAAAGTTTTTGTTGCAGAAGAAGCTGCTGTTATCTTCATTGGATTTCTTTTAAAAAATTCAGTGGACTTGATTCCTTCAGAAAGCTTTTTAATAGTACCCGGATTAGTTCCACAACAACCGCCTAAAATGGCAGCTCCACGTTTTGCAAAATCTTTCATGTAAAATACAAATTCATCAGGGGTTATGTCATAGTCTGCAACACCATTTACTATTTTTGGAAGCCCTGCATTTGGCTTTATCATTACAGGGGCTAAAGAATATTTTAAAAACACGTCCACCACAGGAATAAGAGCATTTGGACCAAGCGAACAGTTAACACCCATTGCATCAACCTTAAGACCATTTAAAACATTAACAACGCTTAAAGGGTCTGAACCTGTAAATGTCCTTTGGTCTTGTTCAAATGTCATTGTACAAAAAACAGGCAATGAAGTATTCTCTTTTGCAGCGAGTACAGCAGCTTTAACTTCATACAAATCTGACATTGTTTCAATCAATATAACGTCAGCGCCTGCTTTTTCCCCTGCAATCATCTGTCTTTTAAACATGTTATAAGCATCATCAAATGTCATTGCGCCCATAGGCTCCATAAGACGACCTATTGGCCCAACATCCTGAGCAACAAACTTTGCGCCTGATGCTCTTGCGATTTTAACTCCAGCATTTATTATTTCTTCACAGCTATATGGGCAATTCTTGAGTTTCTCCTCATTTGCCTGAAAAGTATTTGTTAAGACAATGTCACTTCCAGCATTTACATATGCTTTATGAATATCAAGCACTACTTCAGGGTTCTCTATATTCAAAGTTTCAGGGAGATCACCGACCTTTAAGCCCTTTTCTTGAAGCATTGTGCCCATTGCCCCGTCAAAGATTAAAAAATCTGAGCTGATTAATTCACTAATTCCCAAATTACATTACCTTCTTCCTGTATGCGCATGTTTCTTTTAAATTACAGTAATCACATTTTCTTTCGCATTTATAATATTTGTCTATATCAGATTCAAACACGCCTACAATAGCTGTTACGCTTTTTCTAGGAATCATCATACTGCTGTTTGTAACTGTTATACCAGCTCTTTTTTCAGCATTTATTATTCTCAAGATCTTTGGCTGCAAGGAAATGTCTAAATCACCATAACCTGGGCTGAACCTGGTATCCATAAACTTGTCCTTATGTTCTAAACTAAGTTCCTGCTGATAACTATCGCAAATCTTTTCAATATAGTCATTACAACATGCATCAAGTATAACAGCTTGTACCATATCTGTTTTTTCAGCAACCATAAGAATTCTGTCTATTTCAATGCCTAAAGTGGCAGCAATTAAATAACACTTCTTTGCCCCGTTTAAATAATCATAAATATCTTTGCCACCAAGTATAACATCAGTGCCATTAAGTAAAACCTGACTATCTTTTCTTTCAATATCAAATAATCCGCTTATTGTCTTTGGCCTTGAAGTCTGCAATACTTTTTGGGAAGCTTTATCAATCAAATCTTCAATTCCACCCTTTGGCATGTTTTCTTTATAACCAAGATATCTTAAAACTTCGTTCTTATCAATCATACTATCTTCCAATTTTACTTCCAATTGCTTTTACTATTTCTTCTGCAACAAACGCCTTATTCATTGTATATAAATGTATTCCGTCTACGCCGTTTTCCAGCAGATCGATACATTGCATTGCCGCATATTCAATGCCTGCCTGAATAAGGCCTTTTGGGTCGTTTTCATATTTATAAAGTAATTTAATAATCTTTGTAGGCAATGAAGCACCGCATAAGAAAATCATTCTTTGAATTTGTGACTTGCTCATAAAAGGCATAATTCCTGCAAGCATAGGCGATTTAACACCATTTGACCTTGCTTCGTCCAAGAAAGAGTAAAAACAATCGTTGCTAAAAAATAGCTGTGAAATAAAGAATTCTGCTCCTGCATCTTCTTTTTCTTTTAGATGCTTAATATTAAGACCAATATCTTCACATTCTATATGACCTTCAGGGTATGAAGCAGCTCCAACACAAATGTCATTTCCTGAAATATCTTTAATCAAATCTTTTGCATATTTATAATCAGGGTTATTCTGGCTATTAAAGTCTTCAGGAATATCTCCTCTAAGTGCAAGCACATTCTTGACATTTCTTTTTTTAAGGTCCTCTATAAAAGAATGAACCTCATTCTTTGAAGAATTAATACATGTCATATGAGCAACGGAAGAAATCCCCATGTCAGAAACCGCACCGGCAAGCTCTGCCGTTTTTTCTTTGTTGCCGCCACCGCCGGCAGAATAAGTTACGCTAATAAAGTCTGGGTTAAATTTTTTAAGTTCCCTTACTGTATCTAATAGAGCATCAGGAGAACCACCCTTTTGAGGGTTCTGCGGAAATATCTCAAATGATAATGTAGGTTTATTGTTTTTAAGTTTTTTAGATAGTAACATACTACACCTCTTATTTAAATATTCATACTATAAAACTAGGATTATTAGAATTATATAATTAAAGGTCTTAAAAAGCAATAGCTTTATAAGACCTTGTAATTTATTACCTATATTTAAGTTTTAAGCCCAAATCACTTAATTCTTAGTATTTATAATATTTCCTAAAAATATCCTGCTAAGGAGCAGCATACTTATATTTTGAATTCTGTTCATAGTTGCAGTCACTTGCCTATAGGCTTTAGTAATGGCATCCCAAGTTGCAGGTCCAATCACTCCATCAGGCGTCAGACCAAATACACGCTGAAAATCTGCTACGGCTGTTTTTGTTTTTTCACCAAAAACCCCGTCGGCAGTTATAGCTGTTATAGTGGGATATGTGCCCGATAAAACAATCAAGTAATTCTGCATCTTTTTGACATCTTCTCCCCTTGAACCAACCCTTAGAGGAGTTCCAGGGTAGTCACTTACGCTTGGATTACTTGGGTTACTTGGATTACTTGGATTATTTGCATTTAGAATTTTGTCGTAATATTCATTTACAATAGCATCCCAAGTGGTTTTGCCGATTATACCATCAGGCTTAAGCCCCATTATTTTTTGGAATTCAATAACTGCATTTTTAGTAGCATTTCCAAAAGATCCATCAGCAGTTAGTGAGCCTATTGTAGGATAAACAGAAGAAAGGCTGCTTAAATAATTCTGCATTAGCCGTACATAATCGCCCTGTGAACCAACGCTAATTAAATATCCTGGGTATTGCGGTTTAGCAGCAGGCGGTTTTGGAGTTTCAGGGACTGATGGTTTTCCAAGATCATTATAAACTTCAATTATTTTATTCCAAGTGACCCTTCCGATCTTACCATCAGGAGTCAGATTAAATTTCTTTTGAAACGCTATAACAGCACTTTGCATTTCATTTCCAAAGATTCCGTCCTCTTTTTGTTTTGGTATTTCAGGATAATATTGAGAAATTGCATTTAGATACATCTGCATTATCCTAACATTTTCTCCTCTTGAACCAAATTGCAATATATATTCAGGATAAGGAGGATTTGGAACCTGAACCTTATTCTCAATATCCTTATAAACATCATATAAAACTTTCCAAGTTCCCGGACCCACTATACCATCTGCTGTTAAACCAAAATATCTCTGGAATTGTTTAACTGAATTTTGGGTCAATTCGTCGAATTTTCCGCTTTCAACTACACTTGGAACTTCCGGATAAAATTCTGAAATATAGTTCAAAATATGCTGGAGCTGAACAACATCCTCGCCTTTGCTTCCGTACTTAATCACAGAGGTTGGAGGTTTGCTGCCAATACCTATTCTTTCGCCTTCTGTTTCAAGCTCTGCAAGCTTTTTAACAGCAGTGTATAAAAACGAAATTTTATTCCATGTTGATCTTCCAACAACACCGTCCGGTGTAAGATCCATTGTTGACTGGAATACTTTTACGGCCGATTCAGTTTTTGAATCGAACTTACCATCAACCGGGAATATTTGAGGTATAAGAGGGAAATTGGTTCTGATCCTATTTAACTGGTTTTGGATAGTCTTTACATCTTCACCGTATGATCCCACTCTTAACGGCGTGCCCGGATAAGATTCTGTTATACCTTGAATTTTGTTTGTACTTACTATTTCAAGATCATCCGGATAATAGTATCTTAAAATGTCTATAGGGCTATAACCTCTTTTTGCAAGCTCTTCCGAACCCCATTGTGACATACCATTACATGTTACCACAATTCCGCTGCAAAACTGAGTGAAATATGGTTCTTGCCTACCCTCTCTCCTAACATAGTTATTAAATATACGATCAACAGTCTTACTGATATTATCGAATATATTCCCGCCTTTAACATACTTCTGGTCATATGCTGTTGATGAGGTAATATTAAAATTATATCCTCTTGATGGATACCATTCAGTGTAAACACGATTTAAAACAAGCGAGATAATTGCAAGAATATTTGCCTCAATTGCATTTTGCTCCCAAGTAGGATAAATTTCATGAGAAGTAACATTTTTTACATATTCCGTGAAAGTAGTTTTATAATTTTCGGCATTATCTGTGGGTTTGCCAAGGTGTACAGTAATATACTCCGGGATATAAACTTCACTAAGGATTTTTGGATTAACCTTCTGTTCAGGGGGCGCTTCCAGATTCCTTTCCTGGGTTGAATGTAGATTATCTTCCTCATTGTTAAGCACAATAATCTCCGGCGCGCTTTTAGCCTTTGTTGCAGGCTCCATATTAACAGGCAGTATACTTGTTACTCCATCAAAAATCCTAACTCCGTTTACCTTAACAGTCCTGTAGCCGTCAGCAGTTACTTCTACGTTAATGACTTCATAGAAAGGTCCTTTATCTTGTGGATTTGTTGAATGATAAGCATCAGGAGCTTCTATTACTATAACATTAGTTAATCCGTTTTTATTTGTATATAATTCTTCAGAATTGTCTTCTGAATTGGGCAATTCAACTAACACCTTAGCATTATCAATCGGCAGTGCATCTTGTGCAGTAAATACATTAGCTTTAAAGTAACCAAAGCCCACTTTACATACCCCCTATATAGCAACTCAGTTTTACATATTTAAATATATTCGTGAAAACATGTCATATATCATGGTTTTCGAATACAAGTAAAACACGGAATTGTTTAGAAGCTGTATTCAATAATAAGTTGCCCGAATTTGATTTGACGATTTTTGCCATTGGCGGCATGATAGTGAAAACATTAAGGATAAGTTTATGACAAACTGTCATAACAAATGATTACTGGATATTCGTCTTTAAAGTCGGGTAAAAGCTTAATAGATACAGGTTCTTAATACGAAAGTTTAGACATTGCTTTAATTACTCTATCATATTGCACATATTTATTATTGGTTACGGTTGACATGCTAAGAAATTTAAAATAGGTTTATAATAGTTCCTCTTCTTCTAATAATTTTAAGATTTCACCTTTATCCATGGTTGTACTGTCATGAGAAGTGTAGTCTCCTTCTTTGGCATTTTCCAATGAGTCATAATATTGTAATCCTGCGTTTGGTATGTTATTGGATAAAATTACATACATGTCTCCCATTTCCTTTGATACTGTTGATTCAGTGATAGTCATGAGTTCTTCATATGCCTTTTCACCTTCTCTAAGACCGATTATTACTTTTTCAACATTTTCCGGTGCAACACCATACTTTTTATGCATCATTTCAATAATACCGTCAGCTAAATCACCAAGTCTCATAACAGGCATCTTTAATACGAATATCTCTCCACCGTATGAAATTGCCATTGCTTTTAATGTTAGATTTACTGCCTGCGAGTTTGACATCATAAATCTGGTCATTTCAGGATCAGTAACCGTAATTTTTTTGTTTTCAAGTATTTGTTTTTTAAACAAAGGTATAACAGAGCCCCTTGAACCCATTACATTCCCAAATCTGACAACAGAAAAACTTGTCTTTTGATTGCCTTTATAGATCTGAGCTGAGTTCATGAGCCTTTCGCCCAAGAGTTTAGTCGCACCCATTGCATTTGTTGAGTTAATTGCCTTATCACTACTAGTTAAAACCACCTTGTCCACATTACAGTTTATGGCAGCTTCTATTACATTTTGCGTACCCATTACATTTGTCTTGACTGCTTCAAAAGGGTTGTATTCACAAGCAGGAACATGTTTCATTGCGGCAAGGTTAAAAACCAGGTCTGCCCCTTTCATAGCTCTTTCAACCCTTGTATAATCTCTAACATCACCTATTAAATAACGAAGCCTATGTTCATTTTCATATTCCCTTGCAAAAATAAATTGCTTATATTCATCTCTGGAATATAATCTTATGGCTTTTGGATTAAATGATAAAAGGCGTTTAACCATACCTCTGCCAACAGAGCCGGTTCCGCCGATTAATAATATTGTCTTGTCAGTAAAAAAACTTCCTATACTATCATAATTATTTATTTCTATCAATTTTTTCACCCTCCAAAGCTCTGGCAAGCTGATCCGGACATGAGGTGTTTTTAAAACCGCAATTAATTCCTTTTAATCTTTTTATAACGTCATCCACACTCATTCCGTTAACAAGATTTGCAATACCTTTTAAATTACCGCTACAACCATTTGTAAATACAACATCATAAACCTTACCATCCCTTATTGCATAATTTATTTTACTTGTGCAAGTCCCTTTTGTCTTAAACTCCATTGTAGCCCCCTGATTTTGTAAATATTGCCCTTATCTTAATAAATCTAAATATTTATTAATTATGTCCTTTGCGCTGTTAAAAAATTCATTATAGAATTTCTTTGTAAATCCACCATGAAATTTTCCAAGTTCATAGGCTTTAGCATACAGTGAATAGTAAATAGGTTTACATCCACCTATGATTTCTTTAAAAAGCTCTTCACTATATTCTAGTTTATTTTCATTTAATCTTTCTTCAAGTTTTACAGATATTTCCCATATCCTTTTATCGGCAAGATCATATGCTTTATTTAAATTTTTTAGCATATCTGATTTTAAGCCACCGCTGTTATTAAAAATTTTGATTAATTTATCTGAATAATCTGATTTGATTCTAAATCTATCATAAACATCTTTTAATGTAATATTTTTTGTACCATCTATATTAAGACCACCTTCAGTGGCGTTTAAATATTCATGTTTATTGTTGTCTTGAATGATTCTGTTTTCAATCCATTTTTTAATTGCAATGAAATTATGAGTAGTTAATATTTTGTTTCCAAAAATGTCCTCTGAACTTATAAATTCTCTGTCAGAGCTGTCATTAGTAGAATATCCGACAGAGCCTTTAACATGACTTTCACCATTTGTATATGCAAGATCTTGTCCAACTAAAATGATAGGAGAAAAGTCCATTTTTATGGCAAGATCAAGAGCAGAACATGCAACAGAGCCGCCGCTTCTTAAAACGCCAATTTCCTTTTGGGCATCATTTAAAACATCAAAGAGTATTAGATCTGTCTCTGCCGCCATGAATTTTTGTTTTATATCACTACTGAGTATTTTATAATAGGATGCAGGTTTATAAACAAATGGAATATCATTATAATCAAGTCCCTTAAGTTTATGGTAATTATCTACATGTCCGCTTATGCTAATTATTAGGTGTGGTTTAATATTATTATTGAAAAGGGCTCTATAAGCGGAGTCGGTGCAGATGATAAACACAGAATCGGAGACTTGTTTTAGATAAGATATATTTTTATTAAGTGAAGGACCTGCTGTAACTATAATAACAGGGACTTTTTTGAATTGACCGAATAAAGTGTTTACAGGGCAGACCTTATTTTTTATTAGCCCTCTGTTAAAGAACATGTTATCGGTCCAGTATTGGCCAGACCAAATAATACTGTTTATTTCAACTTCAAGTCTACCTTTTAATTGGTTAATAATCCTAACAACATTTGTATACTCATTTGTAAATAGATCAATATAAGAATTTAAAATAAAAACTTGAACACCCGCAATTATTTTAGTTCTGTCAATGAAAAATGAAATGCTTTCAGTTAATTCTTTACTGTCTTTCCAAATAATTAAACTTAACTGGTCTTTAAAATTATTCTTCTCGTAATATTCTTTAAAAAAAATTGCGGCTATTGCCGCACTTGGTTCTAAAATTACTATATGTTTTCCTTCAACGCCCTTTTCTAAAATAAAATCTAAATGATAGCCAAGACCTGCACCAAAAACTATAATTAAATCTTTATTTTCGAATTCAAAGTCATCAGTCATTTTTTTAGACTCTGAAACAGGATCATATGTCGAATGGATTAGTTTTTCTTTACCCTCACGGCTTATTTTTAATGTATTAAACCCTTTTTTACCTATTACAACTTCTGCTATAGTATTATCAAAGGCTTTGTACTTTTTGATTTGATTTTCATTGCTTTTTGAGTTAATTATCATATATACGCACCTATTCCTAACTTTCAAACTTGCTAACAAGACCTTTAGATACATTATAAATATTGGCGTTTTTAATAATTTTATGCAGTATTTCTTCAACACCTGTTGCTGTTAGAATGCACTGAACATGTGTAATACTTTCAAATAAAAAACTTTGCCTTCCGGCATCAAGTTCAGAAAGTATATCGTCTAAAAGCAATACAGGATAATCTCCTGTCTCTTCTTTTATGGTTTCAATCTCTGCAAGCTTAACAGATATGGCACAGCTTTTTTTCTGACCCTGTGAAGCATAAGTTTTAACATCCAAGTCATTGATAGAAAATTGTAAATCATCTTTATGTGGACCTAATAATGTTGTTTTATAGTAAACGTCTTTCTCAATTCCTTTTAACAATTTTTCGTAGAATTCATTTTCATTTACATTTGGAGTATAACGGATTTTAAGCTCCTCTGAATTTTCTGTTAGGCTGCTTTGGATTTTAGAAGCCCTTTCACTTATTTTTTCAATAAAGCTTCTTCTTTTTGCAATAATTATTTTTGCATATTCCTCCAACTGAACATTCCAGACGTTAACTTCTTCTTTCAAGGCATCAGAGACTTTAATTTGACGTTTAAGAAGGGTATTTCGTTGTCTTAATGCCTTGTAATATCTTTGCAAATAAAAATAATAAATTCTGTCCATCTGGCAAATTTGAATATCCATAAATCGCCTTCTGAGGGAAGGGCCACCATTAATAAGCTGCATATCTTCTGGAGAAAACAATACAACTTTTAAGTTCCCAAACAAATCTCCTAGTTTTTTAATCGGGATTCCATTTATTGCAATGCCTTTGTTTAATCCATATTTAATATGAATGTCAATGGTACTTTTTTCTGTATCACAGGCTATTTTTGATTTAATATGAGATTCATTTTTTCCGAAACTTATAAGTTCATTGTCAAATCTTGTTCTATGGCTTCTTCCTGTGGCACAAAAATAAACGGATTCTAATATATTGGTCTTTCCCTGTCCATTATCTCCTATTAAAACATTTAATCCTTTATCAAATTCAATTTTGGTTTCTTCAATATTTCTAAAATTTATTAGAGAAATATTTTCTAATATCATTTTAATTATTTAACCTTAAAGGCAGTATAAGATATTTTGACTTTTTATAGTTAGCAGGTTCAATTATACAAGGCATTACAGGTGAATTAAACATCATAGAGATTTTATCTTCAGAGATTGCCCTCAATACATCAATAATATATCTTGGATTGAAATTAATTTCTATATTATTACCTTCACAGTCAATGTCAAGCTGATCAATAGCATTTCCTATTTCAGTATTTGATGTAATAATAATTGAACCATCTTTAATTTGCAGTTTAATAGGATTCTTTTTTTCTGTTCCTGAAATCAAAGAAACCCTTTCAACACATTGTAAAAACTCAACTCTGTCTATTTCAATTTTTGTTTCAAATTCACCTGAAAATGAACTTCTGTAGTTAAAGAATTCACCTTCTAAAAGCCTTGTCTGCACAGTACAGCTTCCCAGCTCAAAAACAGCATGTTTTTCAGTGAAATATATATCAAGATTAGTATCCTCGTCTGATAATATTTTTGAAAGCTCTGACATAGTTTTTGCAGGAATAACAGATTTGACATCGTCAGTGCTTTTAATTAGCTCTTCATTACGAAGTGATATTCTAAAACCATCAAGAGAAACCATATTTAATATACTATTTTTAACTTCCAGTAATTCGCCTGTAAATATTGGTTTATATTCATCAAGCGAAACAGAAAAAATTGTTTGCCTAATCATACTTTTAAAAACTGCTTGGTTAATACTGAAAAATTCATTTTTTACAATATTTGGAAGAAGAGGGTAGTCCTCCGACGATAAGCCTATTATTTTGAATTCGGTATTTCCGCATTTTATTAATGTAACAAACCTATTATTTGTTTCTATTGTCAAATCTCCGTCAGGAAGTTTCCTTATAATTTCAGAAAAGATTCTTGCTCCTAAAGCAATGCTTCCTTCTTCAATTAAAGTTCCTTCAATAGGAGCTGTAATTATACTAAGTTCTAGGTCCGAAGATGTAAGGGTTAGCCCTTCTTCTTTACATGTAATTAAAATGGAATTTAGTATAGGCATGGTTGTTTTTGCGTTTATGGCTTTTAGAGAAATATTAACAGCAGAAAGAAGCTTGTCCTTATCGCAAATAAATTTCATAATGTAGAAAACTCCATTCTTAATAAATAATTAAATAAATAAAGATCTTTTAGTAGTAGTAGTAGTAGGCGAACTGTATATGTGGATAAGCCTTCAAAACCTGATTATACAAGCTTTTCATTATGTATAAAAATTTGTGGATTCAAAAATATAATAAACAAGGTTATACACAGTTTCCACAGACCAAATTAAATTAGCCAATATTTCACAGAAAAAGTGGATAAATTGTGAAAGAAATGTTAAGAAGTATGTGGAAAAGATCCACCAGTAATTTTCTTCTCAAGTTCTTCCATTGTATTTTTTAAATTTGCGTCCTGTTCCAGCTTATCAGCTATCTTTTCACAGCCATGCATTATTGTTGTGTGGTCTCTGCCACCAAAGCTGTCTCCGATTTTTGTCAGTGAGTCGTTTAAAAGCTTTCGGCATAAATACATTGCAATTTGTCTTGGATGAGTAAAAACCTGAGTTCTTTTCTTGTTCCTGATATCATCTGGCTTTATCTGAAAATGATTTGCTACAATCTCAACAATCAATTCCGATGTAACCTCGCGGCTGGACTGTGAATTATAAATTTCATTTAATGCGTTTATTGTAAGCGGAAGGGATAATTCTGTGTTGGTTAGCTTTGAGTAAGCAACAACTCTTGTAAGTGCTCCTTCAAGCTCTCTGATATTTGTATCAACTGTTTTTGCAATATATGTCAGAATATCCTTTGGTATTACCATTCCATCACGTTCAGCTTTTTTTGTAACAATAGCAATCCTTGTTTCAAAATCAGGAGGTTTTATATCAGCAATAAGACCTTGCTTAAACCTGGAGCTTAGACGTTCTTCAAGTGTTTTGATTTCCTTTGGCGGCCTGTCGCTTGAGATTATAATCTGCTTGTTTGCGTCGTGCAAAGTGTTAAATGTATGGAAAAATTCTTCCTGTGTAGATTCTTTTTCAGATATAAACTGAATATCATCAATTAAGAGGACATCTATTTCTCTGTACTTCTTTCTGAACTTTTCGTTTGTTGCATGTTTAATTGCATTAATAAGTTCGTTGGTAAATGTTTCACTGGAAACATACAAAACCTTTGCGGATGGGTTTTGCTCAAGTATATGGTGTGCTACTGAATGCATTAAATGAGTTTTCCCAAGACCAACGCCCCCATAAAGAAACAAAGGGTTATACGCTATTGCAGGGGCTTCCGCAACCGCAACAGCCGCCGCATGAGCCATTCTATTTCCACTACCCACAACGAATGTTTCAAAGATATATTTTGGGTTTAGCGGACTGGCAGAGTCTGATGTATTCGATGCTTGAATAACGACAGATTTTGCACTTTCTTTTGCTGGTTCTTGTTGCTTGTTTTGTTCGTCGTTTTTTTCTGTAACAATTAAAACCTCAAGTTCTTGGGAAGAGGCTTCCTTTAAAGCGTTTTGAATAAGCCTTAAATGTCTTGATTCTATCATGCCTTTTGTAAAGTCATCGTAGGTTTTAACGATAAATTTTCCGTCTTTAATACCAGATGGTTTTAGGGTCATGATCCAAGTTTCAAAGCTTACAGGTGAAATTTCTTCTTTTAAAATCTTTAAAGTATTATTCCAAATGTCTGAAATAGTATTGTCAATCATTGCGTTCCTCCGGAATTAACAATATATGGGATAACTGTGCATAATGGTTATTCACATATCTACATTGGCGGAAAATATGGTTTTTTCGTATGTTTTAAAAAAGTTATCCTCAAAGTTATGCACATGCTGTGGATAACTCTTTATAGTTTTCCACAGTGTCTCCACACAATAATAACAAAAAAAATATTTATTATCAATATAAATTCTTGACTTACTTTTGAGCTTTTAATATAATAGGAGCAGTGTTTGTTTGTACTGATTCTAATTTAGATATAGAATTGGTGCTATATATTGGTACGTCGGGAGGTGCTACTAAATGAAAATGACATATCAACCAAAAAAGAAACAAAGAAAAAGAGAACATGGTTTTAGAAAAAGAATGCGTACTGCTAACGGCAGAAAAGTTCTTGCAAGAAGAAGAAGAAAGGGTAGAAAAGTTTTGTCGGCTTAGGCTTAAGACGCATTTATATAATTTTATCCGTGTTTCTAAGGCCGCAAGTTGTGGCCTTTTTTGTATAATGAACGCTTTTTTCTGATGCTAGCTTGCCAAGGGAAGTGTATATGTGCATTTTAGTTCTTCATTAAAAAAGAATTTTCAATTTAGAATAGTTTATAATAGAGGAAAGTCTGCTTCTAATAAATATCTTGTGTTATACGTACTTAAAAATGGATCAGATCAAAACAGAATAGGATTTTCTGTCAGTAAAAAAGTGGGCAAAAGTGTTGTCAGAAACCGTGTCAGAAGATTAATTAAGGAAAGTTACAGATTAACAGAAGAAGATGTTCAAAAAGGTTTAGATTTGGTTTTTATCGCAAGAGCTACTTCATGTGACTGTTCTTATGATGATATTTCAAAATCGGTTAATTATTTGCTTAAGAGATTAAACTGCTTGAGCTTGAATAAAAAAGATTAGTTGAGCTGATATGAAAAAAATCTTATTATATTTAATTCGTTTTTATCAATATGCTATTTCTCCTTTAAAAGGGCCTACATGTAGGTTCTATCCCACATGCTCACAATATGCCTATGAAGCTGTTGTTAAATATGGGGTAGTTAAGGGGACTTTTCTTGCGGTTAAAAGAATATTAAAGTGTCATCCCTTTCATAAGGGTGGTTATGACCCTCTTCCATAATTAAATAATTAAAGGTTGTTTATAGCTTTTAATAATTAAAACAAATAAAGAGTGTTTATAATCATATTTATAAAAAAAAAGGTGGTTATGCTCCTCTTTCATTATTAATCAAATAACAGAGTGGTTTATCCTATCTTATAATTAATCGCAAAAAAGGTGGCTATGATCCTCTTTCATAAATCGTCACAAAAAGTTATTATACGTTTTAGACTGTTATATCTTCAAATAAAAACATTTAAATGTTTGGGAGGTAGGTTATTTGAGTTTGTTGTTCACAAATTTTTTGGGTACAGCTGATGTTGCTGCTGATGTAAGTCAGTCCATTGTAAGCGACCCTGGTTCATTCACCGAGCCGATCGCCGTAGCTTTTGGTTATATCTGTAATTTCTTGTTTAACATGGTATATTCTCCTGGAGGTGTGGGTGCCCTTGCGATTACAATTATTTTGTTTTCGATAGTTACAAGGTTAATACTCCTTCCACTTGCAGTCAAGCAACAAAAATCAATGACTATATTCAAAAAAATTCAGCCTGAAATGAAAAAGATTCAGGCAAAATATGCAGGCAAAAAAGATGCTGAAACTCAAAGAAAAATGGCAGTGGAAATTCAAGTTCTTCAAAAAGAAAATGGATACAGTGCCCTTGCCGGTTGCTTGCCGGTTGCTATTCAATTGCCTATTTTGTATGTTTTGTTCTATGTAATGAGAGAAACATATCTTTATATTGATGTAATTGGTAATTTATATACCCAGATGTCGCAAATTATATTAAAAGTAGAAAATATAGGGAATATCATTGCAGGAACAATCAATAATGTGCCTGCATTGTCAAGCATTAAAACTGCATTTGATTTGAAAACAGTCGGCAATTGCGAATATGTTTTGTCGAAATTGGGACAGGGTGACTGGAATTACCTATTATCTCAAATGCCTCAAGGTGCAGTTGAGCAGATTCAACCATTGTTATCAGAAAAGAATAACATTGAAAGCTTCATTGGACTAAGCCTGATAGAAGCACCTGGTATATCATGGCCCGGAATTATAATTCCTGCTTTTTCCGTAGTTTTTTCATTATTATCTAGCTGGATTCTTTTTAAACAGCAAAAAAGCACAATCGAAGAAAACAAAATGCTTGCTAATCAGCAAAAAATTATGATGTTTACTATGCCTATCTTATCAGGCTGGATGGCAATGTCATTCCCTACAGGATTAGGTTTGTATTGGATTATGACATATGTGATCCAAATAATTCAGCAAGTAGTACTTTACAGGATCTTTTCTCAAAAGAATACTGAGGAGGTAACTTAATGGATTTCGTTGAAAAGTCGGCCAAAACTTTAGAACTTGCAAAACAAGAAGCTTTGACCGAACTTAACGCGACTATTGACGAGGTTGAGGTCGAGGTTATTGAAACGGGCTCAAAGGGTTTTCTTGGAATCGGAAGCAAACCAGCCCGAGTTAGAGTAACAAAGAAATTTAATCCAGAGCAAAAAGCGCGTACTTTTTTAAGGGAAGTGTTTGCCGCGATGAGTATATCTGTTGATATTCAAACTCATATGAAGGACGGTAAATCTCTTATGATCCAGTTAAAAGGCAAGGACATGGGCGTATTAATTGGCAAAAGAGGACAGACACTTGATTCCTTGCAGTATATTGTAAACCTTGTTGTCAATAAAGGTGATGCGCCTTATGTTGGCATTACAATCGATACGGAAAACTACAGGCAAAGAAGAAAGGAAACTCTTGAACTGCTTGCAATTAACCTTGCCAAGAAGGTTAAGGCCACAAAGAAAAGCGTTTTATTGGAGCCTATGAACCCTTATGAACGTAGAATTATTCATGCCACATTGCAAAACGACAGGTTAGTTCATACTTATTCACAAGGGCAGGAGCCTTATAGAAATGTTGTAATTTCTCCGAAACAATAATTATTTTAGTATTTCTGCCCATCTGTAAAGTTTATTACGGATGGGTTTTTTATATAATTTCCCTGTAAAAGGATGTATAATATGGAATTTGATACTATTGCTGCAATTGCAACCCCAAACGGTAAAAGTGGAATTGGAATAATCAGGATTAGCGGAAGCTGCGCAACCGATATTGCAAAAAAAATATACAGGAACAAGAAACTGGAAACTATAAACCAATTTGAAAACAACAGAATCAGGTACGGCTATATTTACGACCCTGATTCAAAATCAGTGGTTGACGAAGTCATGGTAAGTGCAATGTTAGCACCCCTAAGTTATACAAAGGAAGATATAATTGAAATAAACTGTCATGGATCAAATATTATACTAAGAAAAGTTTTGGAAGTTGTTCTGAATAACGGAGCAAGAATGGCAGAGCCAGGAGAGTTTACGAAAAGAGCCTTTTTAAACGGAAGGATTGACCTTGCCCAGGCAGAAGCTGTTATTGAATATCTTAATGCACAAACAGATTTGTCTATGAAAAATGCCTTTAACCAATTATCCGGAAGCCTTTCCCAAAAGCTAAAAAATATCAGACAAGATGTTTTAACACAAATTGCACATATTGAAGCTGCAATTGATTATCCTGATCAAGATATTCCTGATATTCAAGAGGATTTATTGTTAAATGAAATTAAGAAAATAGAAGTTCAGGTTAATAGATTGTTAGACAGCTTTAGTTATGGCAAGATTTTGTCAGATGGTATCAAGACTGTTATTATTGGCAATACAAATGTTGGAAAATCTTCATTGCTAAATTATTTGCTTAGGGAGGACAGAGCAATTGTAACTGACATTCCTGGTACAACAAGAGATATTCTGGAGGCAAATGTTAATTTGGGTGGTGTCTTGCTTAAAATAATTGATACTGCCGGTATAAGAGAAACAGATGATATCGTTGAAAAAATTGGTGTAGAAAAAGCAAGATCATTAATAGATTCTGCTGATTTGCTGCTTGCCATGTTTGATTCAACAAAGCTTGAAAACCCTGATTTTTCCTTCTTGGATGATGTTCTTTTAAATAAGATTCTTGTATTGGTAAACAAGATTGACCTTAATAATACACCAGATCTAACAGAACTAGAAAACAGATTTGGGAAAGAAAATATTATACTTATTTCAATAAAAGCTGAAATGGGACTGGACAAGCTTATTGAAAGAATAAAACAGTTATACTCTTATGGAGAAATAGAATCTTCAGACGGTGAACTAATAACCAACATCAGACATAGAGACAGTCTGAATAAAGCTTATCAAGCGCTTATTGGAGCTGTTGAAGCTATTGATATGGGAATGCCCACGGAGATAGTTTCTATAGACTTAAAAAATGCTTATGACGAAATTTCCTTTATTCTAGGAGAGTCTGTAAGCGAAGACATTATTGATAAGATATTTTCGGAATTTTGTATAGGAAAGTAGGATTTTATGGAATATATTTCAGAAAGTTATGATGTAATTGTCGTTGGTGGAGGTCATGCAGGCTGTGAAGCCTCCTTGGCCGCAGCAAGAATGGGACTAAAGACGATTATGTTTTCTATAAGCCTTGATTCTATAGCTCTCATGCCCTGCAACCCCAACATAGGCGGAACTTCAAAAGGACATTTGGTACGGGAAATTGATGCTCTAGGCGGAGAAATGGGAAAAAATATTGATAAATCATTTATACAGTCAAGGATGCTAAACACCAGTAAAGGTCCTGCTGTTTATTCCTTAAGAGCACAAGCAGACAAAAATGTTTATGCAAGAAGTATGAAATCTGTGCTTGAAAACACAGAGAATCTAACTGTCAGACAAGCAGAAGTCACAGAAATTTGCACAGAAGATGGCGTAGTTAAAGGAGTTAAAACATCCTCTGGAGCTTTTTATGGGGCAAAGGCAATAGTCTTGTGTTCAGGCACATATCTAAATGCCAGATGCTTATATGGTGAGACTATAATTAACAGTGGACCAAACGGACTTAAAAATGCTGTACCCTTAAGGGATTCTCTGAATTCTTTGGGAATTAATATGTATAGATTCAAGACAGGAACACCAGCCAGGATTGACAAAAGATCTGTAGATTTTTCCAAAATGATTGAACAGCCGGGAGACGAAAGAATAGTTCCTTTTTCTTTTGAGAACCAAAAAAATGACTTAAACAGGAATCAGATTTCTTGTTACATGACATATACTAATGCAAAAACACATCAAATAATCAATGAAAATTTGCATCGTTCGCCCATGTATTCAGGTGTTATGGAGGGAACTGGCACAAGATATTGTCCGTCTATTGAAGATAAGATTGTAAGGTTTGCTGACAAAGACAGACACCAGATTTTTATAGAGCCAGAGGGTGAGGACACCAATGAAATGTATGTACAAGGCATGAGTACTTCTTTGCCAGAGGACGTTCAAATTAAGATGTACCGTTCAATTGAGGGTCTTGAAAACTGCCAGATAATGAGAACGGCTTATGCAATCGAATATGATGTGATTGATGCAACTGAATTGGATTTAACACTAGAGTTTAGAAAAATAGAGGGACTATTTAGCGCGGGTCAGTTT
This sequence comes from uncultured Eubacteriales bacterium, assembly GCA_964611655.1. Lineage (GTDB taxonomy): Bacteria > Bacillota > Clostridia > Lachnospirales > CAZTAY01 > CAZTAY01. The sequence goes on along the minus strand of CAZTAY010000005.1, from coordinate 12,382 downwards.
AATGGAAGCTCTGGTTACGAGGAGGCTGCTGCCCAAGGTATTATCGCCGGAATAAACGCTGCTCTAAAAGTAAAAGGTGAAGAGCCTTTAATACTTGACCGTTCTGATGCTTATATTGGTGTTCTAATTGACGATCTGGTCACAAAGGGTACTAAAGAGCCATATAGGATGATGACTTCAAGAGCTGAATACAGGCTGCTTTTGAGACAGGATAATGCTGATTTGAGGTTATCTGAAAAGGGATATAAAGTTGGTCTTTTAACAGATGAAAGATATTCAGAATTTCTTGATAAAAAGCGAAAGATTGAAGAAGAAATTAAAAGAGCCAAAAAAACTGCAATTTCACCAACCCAAAGGGTGAATCAATTTCTAAACAGTTTTAATAGCACACCTATAACAACAGGAATAATGCTTTCAGACTTAGCAAAAAGGCCTGAAATTAATTATATTGATTTGGCTGTTATTGACGAAAACAGGCCGGAGCTGCCATATGATGTGCTTGAGCAGGTGGGTATTCAGATTAAATATGAAGGTTATATAGCAAGACAATTGCAGCAGGTTGAGGCATTTAAAAAACTGGAGAAAAAAATTATACCAACTGAAATTGACTTTATGTCTCTAACTGGAATTAGCACAGAAGCAAGGCAAAAGCTTGAAAAGTTTAGACCTAGGTCAGTGGGACACGCTTCAAGGATTTCGGGTATATCACCTGCGGACATTTCTGTGCTTCTGGTTTATATCCAGGCTTTTAATAAAAATAAGTAAATAAAGCTTTAGGTGTTCACAATTTGATCATAAATTAAATATCATAATATTGAGTATGAATTTAATAATGCCGTTTGAAGCAAATAAATTGCAACGGTATAAGGAATATATACTAGCCTCCCGGCAGTATATATACTTTCCTCCTTAATTGGATTGCATGATTACATAACAAAAGAATAGGAGGAATAATTTTTGAGTGGCACTGCTTGTTTTTTTCTGCCTTGGCATGTTGGATTTGTCAAAGGCAGGGACTATAATATGATAAATTCTAAGAAACAACATTGCTATAAAGATGATAATTATAAAATAGTAGATACGGAGAATATTAAATGGTGGAGAAAACCGTATTTTGCTATATTAAATGAAAGAGGTACAGTAAAATTCTTCCTTGATGCACTGTTAAAAAAGACCGATGGTCATAACCTGGAAGCAAAGGTTTATCTTAGCAGGTATTACAATGAAGAATCAATTGAAAGAACTATAAATATTTTTGACGGTGTCTGCGACTATGAATATGTTAAAGGCTCTTCAAAACAAAATAATAATGAGGTTACTACGATTACAATAATTCCAAAGTATATATCAGAGGGTAGACATCAAAAGCTTATTCATATTTCGATGATATCAGAGCCTGATAGATATGGAAAATGGAAGATTTACAATATAGTTGAAGATCACAATGAAAGAAAATGGGGTTTGAATATATAGTGGGTTGTTTTTATATAGAGTATCAAAAGAAGAAGCAACCCTTAGGCAATTCCACTTCATTGAATAAAAAAATGTCTGTATAAAGTGGAATTGCTATATAACTGCAAATTGCCGGGGGGCGATTAATAAATGAATACACAAATTGAGTTCTTAATAGAAACAGGATTAAAAATGGGGATTACTATTCCGGTTAAAAGTGCTGAGACTTTATTAAAATTCAAAGAATTAGTATTGAATATGAATAAGCGTATGAATATAACAGCCATCACGGATAGTGAAGGCTTTTTAATTAAACATATTTTGGACAGCCTTACAGTTTTAAAGTTTGCTGATTTAAAACCGGATTTTAATGTTTTGGACTTGGGAAGCGGAGGTGGCTTTCCTGGTATTCCCCTTAAAATAATGTTACAGGATATAAATCTTACAATGCTAGACAGTCAGAACAAAAAGGTCAATTTCTTAAATTCTATTATAACTGACTTAAAACTAACTAAAACCAGTGCAATTCATGCAAGAGCAGAGGAAGCAGGTCAAAACCTTGATTATAGGGAGAATTTTGATTATGTTGTGTCAAGAGCCGTTGCATCCCTGTCAGTCTTGCTTGAGTATTGTTTGCCTTTTGTTAAATTAAACGGATACTTTATGGCATTAAAGGGTCCAAATGCTGCACAGGAGTTAGACCAGTCAAAGGGAATAACGAACTTGCTTGGTGCTGAATTTGTAAGCATGAATGAAATTGTATTACCTATTATTAATGAACAAAGAGTATTATTGCTTTACAAAAAAACAAAGAAAACGCCACTGAAATATCCTAGGAATTCCGGCATACCTGCAAAAAATCCGTTGAAAAAATAAAAAATGTAAAATAATTACAGAAATGGCTTTTCAAACCAAGATACTCGTGGTATAATGTAAAAAAATACCAGTATTAGGAAGAGGGGTCATTATGGGTAATTTAATTGATTTGGAGGAAAAAGATAAACTTTCCAAGATTGATAAGATTGAAAACATCCCCATTTTTTCGATAAGACCTAACCCATATCAGCCTAGAAAACACTTTGATAAAGTTTCATTAGAGGAGTTAGCTCAATCTATCAAGATTCATGGAATTATTCAACCGATTGCTGTGAGGTATAATGGTACAAGCTATGAACTTGTAGCTGGAGAGCGAAGGCTTAAAGCTGCAAAGTTAATTGGTCTGACCCATGTGCCGGCAGTGATCATGGAAATGACAGACAGAGAAAGTGCGCATATTGCATTAATAGAAAATATTCAGAGAGAGAATCTAAATTTTTTGGAGGAAGCCGAGGGTTATATGGTACTTTTAAATGACTACGGCATGACACAGGAAAATTTAGCAAATGAATTGGGAAAAAGCCAGTCAACCATTGCTAATAAGCTTAGGCTACTTAAGCTTCCGCCTATGGTCAAGAATATTATCCTTGAAAAAGGATTAACGGAAAGGCATGCAAGGGCTTTATTAAGGTTGCCTTCGGAATCCCTGCAGCTTAAATGCCTGGCAAAGATTGTTACAAAATGCCTTAATGTTAAGCAAACAGATGAGATGGTTAAGGGCGTTCTAGAGGGAATACTAAAAAGAGGTGTTAAAAAGAACCCTGGTCAAAAAGAAAAGAGATATGTAAAGGACATAAGATTATTTACTAATACAGTTAAGCAGGCGGTTGATATAATGCAAAAAGCTGGGGTTCCTGCTAAATATGTAACAAACATGAAAGACGACAAGGTTGAAATAGTAATTGAGATTCCCACTGCATAGGTAATACATATAAATAAAAGCTGCAAAAAAATGTCATGTAGAACAGGTTAAAAAACCTGTTTTACATGACTTGATAGCATTATAATGCATTTATAATAGAATCACTTAACCGGGTTATTTCTTCATCATCTAAGGATTGATTTTTCCAGGATATATAAACTAAATCCTCAGATTTAATTGGAATTAAATGAATATGAAAATGAAAAACGGTTTGACCTGCTGCTTTGCCGTTATTCTGGAGAAGATTAATTCCTTCAGGGGATAGAGCCTTATATAAGGCATTTGCCATTTTTTGAGCCAGAGGGAAAACTTCCTTTGCAACCTCTGGTTGGAGGTCATAAATATTTTCTGCATGTTGTTTTGGAATAATAAGCAAATGACCTTTAGTGGCAGGGAATTTATCCATTATAACAATGAACATATCATTTTCATAGACTTTGGTTGCAGGAATTTCGCCGTTAGCAATCTTGCAAAATATACAGTCTGACATAGAACCACCCTTTCTAAATTGTACTTAGACTTTGTTATAGTATAATAAGTATTTACGTAAGAAGCAATAGATTAAACATAAATTGTTAAAAGAGGGATAGTATGAGTGAACAGGGACTTGGACTTGGATACGATTCTTCATTTGATGAATTGTGCGCAACATTGGTGCATGAAATTAAAAATCCATTGCAGTTAATGAAAGCTAATTTACAGTTATTACAATTAAGTGACAAAGACAATGAATACAAATGGAATTATGATATTATCTATAGGCAACTTGACTTGATTAATAATCTTGTTGAGAATTTTTGGAGGAACTCAAAAGAAGTTGACACAGAAAAAAATAAACCATTTTTGGATTTAATTATAAATGACGTTATCAATGAATGTAAAGGTCTATTGGAAAAAGAAGAGGTCTTATTAGAACTTACATTCCAACAAGATAATATAATAGTGTTAATAAACTATTTTGAAATAAAAAGGGTCTTAATCAATATCATAAAAAACTCGGTTGAGGCAATGTGCAATAGACCTAATAAAAAAATAGATATTTTAATCAAGCAGGAAGAAAATAATTTTTGCTTAATTGAAATAACTGACAATGGAATAGGAATTGATAGAAAGTTAGTTAATGAAATAGGTAAGCCTTTTATAACCACAAAAGAAACCGGTTCAGGATTAGGACTTTTCATTTCGAAAAAAATAATAGAAGACAGCGGCGGAAAGCTAGAGATTATATCTGATTTGGATATAGGAACTACAGTAAAAGTTTTTTTGCCAGAGAAACCATGACAGAAATGTTTCACGTGAAACATTTCCTTTTTTTTCTTATATTCATGTGATATAATACATGAAGAGGTGAAAAAATGGGACGAGTAATAGCTATAACCAACCAAAAGGGAGGAGTAGGTAAGACTACTACAAATATAAATCTTTCGGCAGCACTGGCGGAACAGGGCAAAAAGGTGCTTACAATTGATGCCGACCCTCAAGGAAACACAACAAGCGGATTCGGTCTTTTAAAAAATGAACTTGAATATACAATTTATAATATGCTTTTAGGTGACGTAACCATAAAAGAAGCAATTAATAAAACTGAAATTGAATCTTTAGATATTCTCCCCTCAAATGTTAACCTTGCTGGGGCAGAAATTGAATTGATTGGAATGAATAATAGAGAGTTTATACTTAAAAACGCTATTAATGAAGTTAAGGATAAGTATGATTTTATACTGATCGACTGTCCTCCTTCACTAAATGTTTTAACAATAAATGCCCTAACAGCAGCGGATGCCGTTCTTGTTCCAATACAATGTGAATATTATGCATTAGAAGGTCTAAGCCAACTTCTTCATACTATTGAGTTAGTCAAAAAGAGACTAAATAAAGAGCTTGCAATTGAAGGCGTAGTATTTACTATGTATGACGCAAGAACTAACCTATCTTTGCAAGTTGTTGAAGAGGTTAAAATGCATTTGGGGAAAAATGTGTATAGAACAATCGTACCACGGAATGTACGGCTAAGTGAAGCTCCTAGCCACGGAAAGCCTATAACAGTTTATGATACCAAGTCAAAAGGAGCAGAAAGCTATCGCTTACTGGCTCTTGAGGTTCTTAATAAGGAATAAACTTCTCGGAGGTGTTAATATGAGCAAGCAAAAAGGTCTGGGAAGAGGATTGTCGGCTCTGTTCTCGGAGGAAAATACGAAAGAAGAAGTTAATGATATAAGCCCCGGTATTTCAGAAGTAGATATAATTTTAGTGGAACCCAATAAAAGTCAGCCAAGAAAAACCTTTGATTCACAGAGTTTATCTGAACTTTCTGAATCAATCAAGGAATTCGGCATAATCCAGCCACTGCTGGTTTCAAAAAAAGACGAAGGCTATGAAATTATAGCCGGAGAACGCAGATGGAGAGCAGCAAAGCTTGCAGGTCTTAAAAAAATTCCAATTGTCATAAAGGAATACAGCGATCTTGAATCTTTAGAAGTTTCTTTAATTGAAAATCTCCAAAGAGAGGATTTAAATCCAATAGAAGAAGCACAGTCTTATAAAAGGCTAACCGATGAATTTGGATTGAAACAAGAAGAAATAGCACTGCGAATAGGCAAAAGTCGCTCAACTATAACAAATTCTATGAGAATATTAAATCTTGACAAGGAAGTTCAGGCACTGGTAGCCAACAATAAGATTTCTTCAGGGCATGCTAGGGCAATTCTTATGATGGATACTGATATGCAACATGAAATTGCAGAAAAAATCATCAACGAAGGACTTAGTGTAAGACAAACAGAAACTTTAGTAAAAAAACTTTCTGAAGAGAAAAAAGCAACCAGACAATCAATGACCGAATACTTCTCAAATAACGATTTTTATTATAAAAATATTGAAAACAATTTAAAGAATCTTTTAGGAACAAAAGTAAAACTAAACAACGGTAAGACTAAAGGAAAAATCGAAATTGAGTATTATTCAGATGATGATCTTGATAGAATAATATATACCTTGAAAAAATTGGAGGTCTAGTCTTTGGAATCATTTAACAAAATATTATCAGACAATATAGGTTTTTACTTAATTGGCTTAACCATATTAATTGTTATACTTTTAACAATAGTTATTACATTGTCAACTTCTTTAAAACGCTTAAGAAAAAAATATGAACATTTTATGCTAGGTGCAACCAACGAAAATGTAACCCTTGAAGAATTATTAATAAGTTATTTAAACGAAACAAGAACAATTGAAAGACAAAACCTCAATATAAAAGAAAAAATTGCTCATTTAGAACAAAAAACAGAAAAATGTTTTCAAAAAATCTCTATAATCCGTTATAATCCCTTTGACGACATGGGCGGAAATCTATGCTACGCTGTTGCATTGCTTGACGAAAACAATAACGGCTTAGTTTTAAACGGGATTCACACAAGAACGTCGTCATATTCTTACGCTAAACCTGTTATTAACGGAAAAAGCGACTATAAATTATCAAGTGAGGAAGAAGAAGCAATACATAAAGCAATTACACAATAATAATTTGCATAATAAATAACCTTCTGGAAATACTATACAATAAATTTATTTATGAACCAAGCAAAGAAGTCAAAGTCATGCTTGGCTTTAAAAAATGGTACAGGGGGTTATTTTTTTGTTTATCTCAATTCAAAGAGGACTGGAAAATATTAAAAAAAGCTTAGAAGAAAAAGGTTACAGGGTGTCATATGTAGACGAATGTAACCACCCGGTTGACGCATATATCTATGTTTCAGAGCATAGTCATAGTCACACAAACTACAACGATGAAGGTATAATGGTAAATAGCACAATGATCTGTCACGGCGACAGCAATCAAATTTATACGCCAAAAAGAATTAACGCTTATCACAAAAGTATCAATGACATTGAAATGCTTTTGTCCGGAAAAGCATGGAACGGTTATTTTTAATGGAACTAACCATTGCATGATGATATATGTGGGGTTGTCTGCATATAATAATTGTGGTATTATAATATTAAGACAAAGATATCAACAGGACGCTCATGTAAATTCTTAATTAACAAGAATTGCTATTCGCAGCGTACCTGCCTTTGGGGGCTATTTTAAATGAAGATGTTCAAAGCAGCCGTTATACTTCTTTGCATAACTTTCTACAACGCTACAGTTCTTGCCTTTCCTTCAATCATAATAAACGGAATAGAAATATCGCCCCCAAAAATTACTGAAGAAAGTATTATTCTGCCTGTAAGAGAAATTTGCGACCTTGCAGGCAATAAAATTGACTGGAACAAAGAAAATAGAATAGTTACTATTTACGGTCAAAACAAAAAAAGCATCCTTAATCTCATGGACAACAAAATAGTAATTTATGATAAGAAGAAACATCAGCTAAAGTCTTATTATGATAATAGTTTAGGGATTTTAAACGGTGTTACGGTTTGTGATGTACAAACCCTATTGGATTGTTTAGACGGTAGCTTTATAAGCAGTAAACCACAGCTCAAAACAGAAATACAAATCCCAGAATCAAAATATCAGCACAAAATAGAAGACGAGCTTATTTTTTCAACTTCTAAAGTGAGCTTTCAATTGATGGATGATATCCAAAGCATATATAATTCAATGGGATATCCTCAAAGAACAGATGTGATGAACGATAATTTTAAATGGCATATTTACAATATTGACTTAAAAGATTTTATGATGGTTGGAGAAAAGGACAGTAAAATTGTGGCTGTCTATTCAAATAGCAAAAACTTTCTACTAAATGGAAGTTACATAGATTCACAGGATCAAGTTCTTTATGCACTTGAAAAGGTATTTCCAGAGTATTATTATAAAGTTTACTCTGATCCCTATAAAAATGAATGTTATGGTTTATACGTAAGACACAGTGAAGTAGTCGCACTACCTATAGAATATAACAACGCAAATCTTGATGCAATGGCGGACCAGATAATTGATATAACCAACTCATTGAGAGTTAAATATGGAATAGCTGCTCTTAAAAAAGACAAAATTATGACCACATCTGCCAAGAATCACAGTTTAGATATGGCAGAACGCAATTATTTTGACCATACCACTCCAGAAGGTAAGTCAGAACTTTTTCGTATGATTAATGCTGGTCTTGTAAGGTTTAGCATGACTGCTGAAAATATTGCATTTGGATTTAAAAGTTCTTATGCCGCAGTGGGAGGCTGGATTGAAGCCTTTGAACATCGAAATACTATACTTAATAACAATTTGAAATTTATTGGTGTAGGGGTTGCAGCGGATCAGGGAGGAATGTTGTATTTTACACAGAATTATTACTCACCGCCCGACTGGGATTAGCTTACTTAGAAAGGATATAAAATGTACAACGAATTATTGAAGATTGGCTCATTTACTATATACGGTTATGGACTGATGATTGCAATCGGTATTATATCCGGCTATTGGATTGCGGAATATAGAGCAAAAAGATCAGGGCTTTTAGGCGCCTATGTATTTCCCATTGCCATTTGGTGTATTGTTGGAGGTATAATCGGCTCTAAAATTTTGTTTGCAATAACACAATGGGATAGATTCATGTCAGACCCTTGGTTTTTATTAAACCTAACTGACGGATACGTGGTTTATGGTTGCATCATAGGCGGAATAATTGCAGGCTACATATATTGCCATATTAAAAACTTAATGTTTCTGGCATACTTTGACTTGTTCATGCCGTCTTTGGCAATAGGTCAGTTTTTTGGTAGGTTAGGCTGTTTTCTGGCTGGTTGCTGTTATGGTGTGGAAACCGACAGTCACTTCGGCATCATATTTACACATTCGGACTATGCGCCAAACGGTGTTAGTCTTGTGCCTATACAGCTTATTGCAAGCGGTCTTGATTTAATCTTGTTCTTTGTTTTGATAATATACTCAAGGCTTAAAAAGTCAAATGGTCAGGTAGGAGCATTGTATCTGATACTCTACAGTGCAGGCAGGTTCATACTGGAGTTTTACAGGGGAGATATTGTAAGAGGTCAAGTGGGTATCCTTTCAACATCACAGTTTATTTCTATATTTACTTTTGCTCTAGGTATAATAATGTTTATTTATCTACAAATGCAAAGACGCCTTAAATTAAAAATCTAATCTATGAAAGCCATGTCGTGGTGACATGGCTTTTGTTGTTATCAATTGGAAATTGGTTATGGCAAACTTTTGGGTAAGATGAATTCCAATTTAAATTATACGCCTTGCCATACAAGTGTAGCAATGTGACTAGTGGCACATGACGCGTGATTCGTAAGTCTTAAACGAAACTACCATTATTTAAATATAATTACCCGGGCAATACTCTTTATTTAAATAGACATAAGGGTCTGTTGAAAGCAGTCTAGAAATAGTTTGATTTCCGTTTCGATCAGCCACAGTCATGATATTTTGACCTTTATAATAAGCCTGACTACTTGTACATTCCGCAGAATCACCATAAAAAACAGAGTTAATATCTATAATAGTATAAAGCATTATTCTTCCCCCTCCTTATGGTTATCCTCCGTTTCTTTCTTCTTCTCCTCAATAAAGGTATAAAGCTTATCCATTGCCTCTGAAAGTCCTCCAATGCTGTCTATTAACTTTTCATTCACAGCTTCAGAGCCTATAATAATTGTACCAACATCCTTTGCCAGCTTTCCAGTATCAAGCATCAATTCCTTAAACCGCTTTGATGAAATCTTGGAATGTTTGACTGTAAAGTCTATTATGCGATCCTGCATCTTATCCAAATAATCATATGTCTGAGGAACTCCAATGACAGTTCCGTTTAACCTTATTGGATGTATGGTCATTGTTGCACTTTCAGCTATATAGGTATAGTCAGCGGCAACAGCAAGGGGAACGCCAATGGAATGACCTCCACCTAAAACTATTGAAACAGTGGGCTTGCCTAAATGTGCAATAAGCTCTGCAATTGCAAGTCCTGCTTCAACATCTCCCCCAACAGTATTTAAAATAATCAAAAGCCCGTCAATTTCAGGGTTATCACTAATGGCAACCAATTGAGGTATAACATGTTCATACTTGGTTGTCTTATTGTGGGGTGGAAGCAATATATGTCCTTCAATTTGTCCTACAATAGTCAAACAATGTATATTACCCCTAGGATTTCTTTTAGGCTCTGGTATAGGCATCTGCCCAAACTCTGTTAGGCTGTTTTGAATCTCGGTTTGTGTGGTACTATTCTCATCTGTCTTTTTTTCGTCTTCTGCCACTAAATCATCTCCCAGCATATTTAACTATATTAATAGTGTGAACTCTGGCTTACAAAAGGCTTCGCTGCAAACGCCTAGCCTAGAACCTGTGTTCAATAATGGTTTGACTGAATTTGGAACAGTGTTTTTGTCCATTCACAACAAAGAAGACGGAAAAACACTTTCAAAGGTGGATGATAGCTTATTGAATACAGGTTTTTTAGCATTCCCACGATTTGCGGCTCGTCCCACTTCGTCTAACTTACGTTATATTATGCCAAATTAAAAATGAGAATATACCAATATAATAAAAGTTCGGTATTTGCAGGAAATGCTTGCAAACACCGAACTTATGTTCTAGTCAGAAACCTCTTCTATATCAAAGCTACTTCTAAAATCAATTGTCTTATCCCCCTTTTCAGGGACGGATATTACATAATTGCCGCTTAACTTCTCACCCCTGTTCCCAAGTTTCTCTCGGACTTCCTCCGATTGCAATTGTAAAAGAGGCATAGTAACAGCAAGATCAAAAGCAGAGCCTTTTTGAGCAGGGTTAAACAAAAACCAAGTAGCTCCGTCTATTACATAATCAATCCCTGTCTCTGTGTAAGTGTTTGACATTAACAAGTCAAATTGTTCCTTAGACAGGGACTCAGGCCTAAGTTCTGAAATTCCCAGTTCTTCTTTAACTGCTGTTATATTTGTAATCTCTGCATGGAGTTCCACACCATCAGGTAGATTGCTTTTTACAAGTAATTGTATTTTTCCGTTTTTATAAAAAACATCATAGTCAATCTTTAAATTAATGTCAGCCCCGTCCTTATATGCAGGGATATGCATTAGCTTTCCGGTGGAATTACCTCTGGCTTGGTTGGTTTTTTCCTTTTTTGGATCAGCTTCTTTAGAATTAGGTTTGGATTCTTCTACAGGCTTTTCAGGTTCTTTAGCTACAACCTCTTCTTTAGGTTTATTCTTTTGAATATCCTCAAAAACTAACCCACCAATGGCAGCGCAGAATAAAAAAATAACCCCGGATAAAAAAATTAAAATTTTCTTGAGCATATTATCCTCCGAATAACTAAAGATTCATTAAATACTTAACCTCAGACTTAGTCAAGAATCTATAACTTCCTTGTTTTAAATCTCCAAGCCTAATTCCTGCAACCGCCGTACGTTTGAGTGATCGAACGGTAAATCCGATTGCCTGAAACATTTTTCTAATCTGACGGTTTCTACCTTCATGAATCACCAATTTAATAGTGGATATATTATTCTCAGTTTTAACTAAACTAACCTCTGCTTGGCTGGTTTGATAATCATCTATTATAACGCCATCACGCAGCTTCTGCAAAGCATCGTCTGCTGGTCTGCCAGAAACAGTTGCTATGTATTCTTTGTTAATATTGTGGCTTGGATGTGTAAGCTTGTAAACGAATTCACCGTCGTTAGATAATAGCAAAAGCCCTGTTGTATATAAGTCCAGTCGACCTACAGGCACAAGTCTTGCTGGAATATCATTAACAAGTGAAAGCACGGTTTTTCGTTCATAAGGATCGGTCACTGAAGTGATAAATCCTCTAGGCTTGTTTAGTAATATGTAATACATCTGACGATTCAATGTTACAGGTTTGCCGTCAAATAAAACTATATCTGAGTCAGGGTCAACCTTAGTCCCAGGTGAGTCTATGATTATGCCATTTACCATAACCCGTCCTTCTTCTATATACGCCTCGCATTTGCGCCTGGAATCAATACCGGCATCTGCAAGAAACTTTTGAAGTCTAATCATCTTTCATCTCCTCGTATAATAAGTTGTTTTAGGCGATAAAAAAGTCAGAAACTTATTTAATTCGCCATGCAAAAGTGAAGCTCTAATGATAAAATATCAACAAGAGACATTGTAAGGTTAAGTCTTGTTCT
>CAZTAY010000004.1:0-49222 GCA_964611655.1 uncultured Eubacteriales bacterium | reverse complement strand
CTTTGATTGGATCACGCCTTAACAAATATAGCTTGATTAATTTCATTTTTAATGATATCACACAATTTTTTATCATTGCAATCTTTATTTTCTTTTGCTTCTTAGATACTGACCAAAAAGCCACTTATCCTGATATTGATTTATTTGTAGGTATAGCATTATGACAGGCTTGCTGCGGATATGCAACTTCAAAGAAAAATATATACTACTTATATTTGGTATTTTTATCCCTAACAGAGTATAAATTTTTTCTTGACAGGCAAAATTAATAATGATAACATATTCCTTTTGCTAATTTTTTGAAGTTGTGTTATAATGCTTATGAAAGAGGTGATATCGGTTGTACGAAATCGGCGACAAGATTGTTTATCCTATGTATGGGGCAGGGGTTATAGAAAAACTAGAGAATAAAACTATAGAAGGAAAGGAGGAAAATTATTACGTAATAAAAATGCCGATTGGCAATTTAACCATAATGCTAAGCGTTAATAAGGCTGAAGCAATTGGACTAAGAGGAGTTGCTAAACCGGGTGAGGTTATTGCTGCAATGAAGGATATTGCCGGCAGACCAATTGAAATGTCCAGTAACTGGAATCAACGTTACAAAGAAAACATGGAAAAAATTAAAACAGGCAATATTTCAGAAGTAGCTGAGGTCGTTAGGAATCTTATGTTGCGTGAAAAAGAAAAAGGTCTCTCCTCAGCTGAAAAAAAGATGCTTACGTCTGCTAAGCAAATTATATTAAGTGAATTAATTCTTTCTAAAGACATTGACAGAGATGAAGCCGAAGAGATTTTAACAAATGAATTATTTAATATATAAAAAATATAAAAATGAAGACCAGACCAAGACCAGACCTAAAATTAAATTGGCAGGGGGCTTACAGTTATGAGGGTCGTGTTGAGATGGCTCGTTTCCGTGATACTAGGAACAGTCTCTTACGTACTATTCGATTTCCTTTATAGTATTGAAGAATTAAATTTAATAAGTCTTGCGCCGAGATATGTCTCTATCATAGTCGGCGTAATTTTTACCTTTATTTCATATTTTATTGTTTCTAATTTTATAGTCGGACTCATATTTAGAATTTTAAACTCGGTCGAAGACCGCATGACAAAGATGAATGTTCGTGAGCTTTTATTAAGCTCAACAGGTATGATCATTGGACTTATAACCGCTAATTTACTTAGCTTAACTTTTTATAAATATGATATAGTCGGAACTCCTTTAACAGTTTCTCTTAATGTTGTTTTGGGTTATTTGGGTTTTAGGGTTGCCCAAAGCAAAAAAGAAGACTTTCAAATGCCAGCGCTCTTTTCTTTTTCTGCTTTAAAAGAAAAAAAGAATTCATCTTCTGGCAAACCGAAAATACTGGATACAAGCGTTATTATTGACGGCAGGATCATAGACATACTACAAACAGGATTTATTGAAGGGAAAATATTAATCCCTGATTTTATATTACAGGAGCTACGGCATATAGCCGATTCCTCGGATAACCTGAAAAGAAACCGTGGACGCAGGGGGCTTGACATTTTAAATGCAATTCAAAAGCAGCTAAAAGTGCCTGTAGAAATTGTAGAGGGCAGCAAAGACGATAACTCTGAGGTTGACATAAAGCTTTTGAACATGGCTAAAAAAATGAACGCCTATGTTGTAACAAACGACTTTAACCTTAACAAGGTGGCAGACTTTCAGGGGGTTTTGGTGCTAAATATAAATGAACTTTCAAACGCAGTAAAACCTGTATTGCTTCCAGGAGAAGAGCTTGAGGTTCAAATCATAAAAGACGGCAAGGAAAACGGTCAGGGCGTTGGATATCTCAACGACGGAACAATGATTGTTGTTGAGGGCGGAAATAGGTTTATAGGCGAAACAATTGATGTTTCCGTAACAAGCGTTTTGCAAACCGCTGCCGGAAGAATGATTTTTACGAGAAAAAAGGAAGCATCTTAGATGAATAGGCAAACCTCTGCAATAGTCGTAAGTGCTGGAAGCGGTCAGCGAATGAATTTGCCTGTGCCTAAACAATTTCTTATGCTAAGAGAGTATCCTGTTTTGTATTATACCCTCAAAAATATTAACGCTATAGAAGAAGTTCATGAGATTATAATTGCAACTTTACCCTCCCATGTTGAATATTGCAGGGAGCTGGCTTTAAAGCATAATTTAACCAAAGTTAAGTCAGTGGTAAATGGCGGTTCAAGCCGTCAAGAATCAGTTTATAATGCTCTTTTAGAAGTAAACAATGAGTCCGATTTGGTTCTTGTACATGACGGGGTTAGACCCTTTACAAAACCTTCGGTGTTTAAGGATGCAATTAATCAAGCAAATGATTGTGCAACGGTAGCAGGGGTCTTGGTCACTGATACAATTAAGAAAACGGATGATAATAACTTCGTGGATGAGACAATAGATAGAAGCCGTTTATGGGGAGTTCAGACTCCACAGGTTATTCCATACGTAATATTTAAAAAAGCCCACGAAACAGCACGAAAACGCGCTTATACGGCAACTGACGACGTGGGGCTTGTTGAACAGTTGGGCTATCCTGTAAAAATTATCGAAAGCAGTTATGATAACATAAAAATTACTACACCCAGAGACCTTTATCTGGCGGAGCAAATTTTATGTGAATGGACATAGTTATAGATTGTGATCCCACTGATAATTGGATCACTCAAAGGACTTGAACTTTGGAGAATCCTCCAAGTCCAAGTCCTTTTTCATTTATTAAACGCCTTTAAAAGCTTATTAAATTCATTTATAGGTAAAGGCTTGTTAAAGAAATAGCCTTGCACAACATCACAGCCGATTGCTTTTAGGTACTCAAATTGAGCTTCTGTTTCAACACCCTCCGCAAGTGCTAAAAACTTCATCTCCCTGGCAAGGGAAATGATAGTCTTTAAAATGATTTTATTTTTTGGGTTTACTTCTAAATTAAGTGTAAAAAACCGGTCAATCTTGATAGTATCCACAGGCAAGCTAGCTATGTACTCAAGCGAGGAGTATCCGGATCCAAAATCATCAAGGGCAACGGACGCACCAATTTTTTTAATCTCTTCTATAACCTTAACTGTCAAATCAAAGTCATCAAGAACAGTACTTTCTAAAAGCTCAATTTTAAGTAAAGAAGGGTTTACGCTTTTATATTTATCCAAGACCTTATGCAGGGTATTAAGTATTAAACCATTTTTAAAATGCTTAGGTGAAATATTAACACTAATCTGTAGATCAAGGTTTTCCTTTTGCCATTTTAAAATTTGTTTACACGCCTTTTCTAAAACTATCTTATCAATTTGCACCGAATAATTGTTCTTTTCAGCGTAAGGAATGAATTCAAAAGGTGTAATGATTCCGCGCTTTGGATGGATCCACCTAATTAAAGCTTCCACACTGCTTATCTGTTTCGTTTGAACATCCACTTGTGACTGATAATATAATTCAAATTCATCTTTTAAAATGGCAACAGGAAAATTATTGTTAAGGAAAAGGGTTTTTTCTGTTTCCTCTATCATAATTTCTTCATACAACTTAAATGAATTTTTACCTGCATTACTTGCTGCATTTTTTGCAGCATCTGCATTTTTAAGAAGCGTCTCGACTGTTTCACCGTGGTTAGGAAATAAACTTGCGCCAATAGATAGGGTTATCAACAGTTTATTTTCCTTAACAACAAACGGTTCTTTCGTTATGCTCAAGGCCATATTACAATAATCTTCAATAGACCTACTTTTTTTTGTATGAGGTATAAGCAGGCTAAAGTCGTCACCGCTCAGTCTGCTGGTAATGGCACCTTGCTTGGCAAACAACTTTTTAATTCTTGATGCCGTTTCACGTAACACCATGTCTCCTGTATCAAGACCCAATGAGTTATTAATATGCATCAAACCATTAATATTAATTATAAGTAGAATGAACTTAGTATTTGACATATGTGCATTTTGGATGGCGTTTACAATTAATTCATAAAAATACATCCTGTTAGGCAGATCAGTCAGTGGATCGTTAAATGATAGGTATTCAATCCTTTTTTCAAACTGGGCTCTTTCCCTTGCCAATGAATATGTTCTCGCAATGCTTAAAAAAAATCGTACAGCGTCAGGACTCAAAAGTTCAAGACTTTCATTGGGATTATTAGAAATGATTAGAACATATCCGATTGTAATATTGTATGAAGGAATAGGAAAGGAATACAGCTCATAGGTGTCGGCATCAATATTTTCATGCTTTAACATCTCCCGGTTAGTGTAGCGTTTCGGTTTGTATTCGTCAAAGACATTTTCAGAAGCCAGCTTTATGAAAATGTCCATTTCTTTTCTTGATAATCTATCTGAACGAAAATCTTGTATATCATATTTTTGATTATTGTTCACATTATAAATAAAGAGGTATGAGATTCCTCTATAATTCAGTAAAAAAACCTTATTATAAATAGAGTATAATTCTTCGTTAATTAAATCAACGTTGTAAGAGTTATTAAAGCAGAACTTAACAAAAGAATTAAGCAAATTGTAGTACTGCTCTAAAAGATCATTTGATCTCGCTTTGTACATTTGTTACCCTCCTAGTAGTCAATAATATGTGTCACAATAATACAATATGTAAATTATATTACTTTATTGCAATAAATTCAACAGATAATCTTAATACTTTGACAAACTAAAAATCCAGCTGTAGCATTGTAACCCCAATAAATATGTAAAACAATAACAAAAAACGATTCTTTTGAGGATTTCCTGTGGTTTTTTAAGTAAAAGTATATTTAATCACCTTAGCAGTAGATGCTTTTACAGATACTAGGAATATGTATAACAATAAAAGGAAAGCATAAATATGCTTTCCTTTAGGTAACTATAAACTTATTTTAAATTAAACCAGGCATTGATTCCTGGATAATTCGCAACTTCATCAAGCTCCTCTTCGATTCTAAGAAGCTGATTATATTTGGCGACCCTGTCACTTCTGCTTGGTGCGCCTGTCTTAATCTGACCTGCATTACATGCAACGACTATGTCGGCAATTGTTGTGTCCTCAGTTTCGCCAGAACGATGTGATACAACAGCAGTCATTTTATTTCTATTGGCAAGCTCAATAGCATTAAATGTTTCTGTTAAAGTGCCAATTTGGTTAACTTTAATAAGTATAGAATTTGCAACCCCAAGTTCAATACCTTTTTGGAGTCTTTCAGTGTTGGTTACAAACAAATCATCACCTACAAGCTGAACCTTATTTCCAATTCTTTCAGTAAGAACCTTCCAACTATCCCAATCTTCTTCGTCAAGTCCGTCTTCTATAGAAATTATAGGGAATTTAGAAATTAGTTCTTCATAGTATGCAATCATTTCTTCGCTTGTTCTTACAATATCTTTGCCTTTCATTTTGCTTTCGCCAGGGAAGTGATATTTCTTATCGCTTTTGTTATACAATTCCGTTGCAGCAACGTCTAAAGCAATCTTGATGTCTTCATCCGGAGTGTATCCTGCTATTTTAACTGCCTCAAGAATAAGCTCTATTACCTCTTCAGCAGTTGCAAGGTCAGGAGCGAATCCGCCTTCATCACCAACGGCGGTTGAAAGACCTCTTTGCTTAAGAACCTTTTTCAGGTTATGGTAAATCTCTGCACACATTCTAAGGGCTTCTGCAAAGGATTTTGCGCCGACAGGCATAATCATAAATTCCTGAATGTCAACGGTATTGTCTGCGTGTTTTCCGCCGTTTAAAATATTCATCATTGGTACGGGGAGTTGTTTAGCGTTAAATCCGCCAAGGTATTGATAAAGCGGCAAACCAAGTGCTTCTGCAGCAGCTTTTGCAACAGCCATTGATACACCAAGAATGGCATTTGCACCAAGCTTTGCTTTATTTGGTGTTCCGTCAAGCTCGATCATAATCTGGTCGATGGTTGTTTGGTCAAGTGCGTTCATGCCAACCAGTTCTTC
Source organism: uncultured Eubacteriales bacterium (assembly GCA_964611655.1). Taxonomy (GTDB): domain Bacteria; phylum Bacillota; class Clostridia; order Lachnospirales; family CAZTAY01; genus CAZTAY01. The sequence continues at coordinate 43,279 of CAZTAY010000004.1, read as the reverse complement.
TGCAATAATGTCATTAACGTTATCTACTGCATTTAAAACCCCAAGACCTAAATAACGTTCTTCATCGTCGCGAAGCTCTACAGCTTCAAACTGTCCTGTTGACGCACCTGAAGGAACGGATGCTCTGCCAATATAATCTCCTTCAACTATTACTTCTACCTCAACCGTAGGATTTCCTCTTGAGTCCATAATCTCTCTGGCATGGACGTCTAAGATTTCGATGTATCCTTTCATTCAAAAAAACTCCCTTCATATTGGTTTCATTTACATATATTCACAAAATCCTCTTTTAAGCTTGCGCCCCCTACAAGACCACCATCAATATCAGGCATGTCAAAAAGTTCTTTTGAGTTATCGGAAGTTACGCTGCCGCCATAAAGAATCCTGATTGAATCCGCAACGCCATCATATAATTCCGAAAGTGTGTTCCTTATAGCGAGGCAAGCCTCCTGCGCCTGCGCTGAAGTAGCAGTCACGCCTGTCCCAATAGCCCAGATAGGTTCATAGGCTATTACTATATTTTTAGCAGAGTCAGAAGGTATATCCAAAAGAGCAATTTTAGTTTGCATTCTTAACAGATCAAAGGTTATGCCTTGTTCTCGTTGATTAAGAGTTTCTCCCACGCAAACAATAGGGGTTAACCCATGTTCTAGAGCTTTTTTGATTTTTTTGTTTACAGTTTCATCTGTTTCTCCAAAATATGCTCGTCTTTCCGAATGACCAATGATTACATATTCAACGCCTAAATCCTTAAGCATTTTAGCTGAAATCTCTCCCGTAAACGCACCTGAATCTTCGAAATGCATGTTTTGAGCGCCTATCTTAATAAGCGAACCTTGGGTAGCATCAATTGCAGATGGAATTGACACAAATGGAACCAGAAAAACAACTTCGTTTTCAAAAGTATTCTCCCTTATAGTGCTTACAAAAGAATGTGCCTCAGAGGGGGATTTGTTCATCTTCCAGTTTCCGGCAATCAGTTTTTTTCTCATAACCTAAACCTCAATCCAAAATTTTTAATAGTTTTCAACCAATTTGAATATTTCTTCGGGAGTCATGCCTGATTTTATTCCAATTCTTGGTATTGCATCTTGTGGTGTATTTTTTCTGACCACTCCCGGTCTTGTTAAAAGCTGCATATTATAGCCAAAGTCCTGTAAGGTCTTGACTGTCGAGCTTGAATAATTTCCAAATGGATAAGTAAATACTTTAATTGAATGTAATTTAAGCAAATTATCAAGTATAGATTCTGATTGAGTTATGGAGTAATTAAGTTCTGCTTTGGATAATTCGGCATGTTTAACATGGATATTACCATGACTGTAGAACTTAACATATCCTGAGTCTTCCATTTCCTTTATTTGTTCAGAAGATAAAAATCCTATTTCAAAGTATTTGTCTACACTACTTGTTACTAAAGATATATTGGCTCTCATACCGTATTTTTTTAGTAGCGGAAATGCAATCTCATAATTGCTTGCATATCCATCGTCAAACGTTATTACAATGTATTTTTCCGGAAGAGGTTCGTCGTTGTTCATCATATAATATAAATCATCCAAAAAAATCGGTATGTAGTTATTTTCAGAGAAATATTTTAAGTGCTCTTCAAACTGTTTTTCTGATATTATAAGAGTATTGCCTGGCTCTATTTCGCTAGTTATAAAGTGATGGTACATTAAAACTGTAACATAATTTCCTGATTTTGTAAATACAGTATCGTGCATTAGAAAAGAGAATAATATTGCTAATGAAAGCGTGATAGAAACTGCTTGGATTTTGATTCTTCTGAACAGCTTTTTATATATTGCACACATACTAAACTCCGATCATTTAACACACGGATAAACAACTTAATGTTTATCCGTGTCAGATTGTTGACAAACGATCTTGGGAAACCTTTTCGAGAAAAAGTTTCCCAACCCTTCAAAAAGCTTTGATTAGATATGCCGCACTTGCGGCATTTCTTTGGAATTCTTTGCTTCTTTCTTAGTAAGAAAGAAGTGGGGCTTGGGGCAAAGCCACGAGGTTTTTGTCCTATCGACAGCCTGACACGGATAAACAACTTAATGTTTATCCGTGTGTTTCATATTTGTAGATTATCAATCTTTATCCTGAATTGCTGCAATTCCTGGAAGCACTTTTCCTTCTAAAAGCTCCAGTGAAGCGCCCCCGCCTGTGGAAAGATGTGACATTTTTTCGCCGTAGCCCAGGATATTAACAGCTGCTGCAGAGTCCCCTCCTCCAATAATGGTGGTTGCGTCAAGTTCTGATAGGCATCTGGCAATTTCAGCAGTGCCTTTTGCAAAGTTTTCAAACTCAAATACACCCATAGGTCCGTTCCACAAAACTGTTTTAACGTCTTTTAGGGCTTCCGTAAATAAATCAATTGTCTTTTCGCCAATATCAACGCCCATCCAGTCGTCTCCAATTTCTTCTGAAGGAACAGTTTTGTATTCGGCCGTGCTTTTAAATTCTTGAACAACCACGTTATCCACAGGCAGCAAGAATGTTATGCCCTTTTCTTTTGCCTTAACAATCATTTCCTTAGCAAATTCAACTTTATCAGACTCATAGGGTGACTTACCCACACCGCAGCCTTTCGCCACTAAAAATGTATAAGCCATTCCACCGCCTATTATAAGAATATCCACAGTATCCAAAAGATGCTGAATTACATTTATTTTGTCTGAAATTTTAATACCCCCAAGTATAGCCGCAAAGGGTCTTTGAGGATTATTAACCGAATCATCAAGGAATGCAATTTCTTTTTGCATCAGATAACCCACTGCAGTTACAGGCACAAAATCAGCCACGCCTACAGTCGAGCAGTGTGCCCGGTGTGATGTGCCGAAAGCATCGTCCACATAGATATCTGCAATGGAAGCCAGCTCCTTGCTAAAGCTTTCTTCATTTTTCGTTTCTTCTTTTCTGAAACGAGTATTTTCAAGCAATATAATGTCGCCGTTATTCATTTCTGAAATTACTTTTTTTGTTTTTTCACCAATTACATTAGGGTCGCTACAAAACAAAACTTCATGCCTTAGCATTTCAGAAAGCTTTTTTGCAATGGGTTCTAAGGAATACTTTTGTTCAGCACCGTTTTTAGGTTTCCCCAAATGAGAACATAATATTAATTTTGCGCCTTCAGATGCAAGTTTCTTAATAGTTGGAATTGCTTGAACAATTCTATTTTCGTCGGTGATTCTACCGTCCTGCATTGGAATATTGAAATCACACCTAACAAGGACTCGTTTTCCTTTAACTTCGATATCGTCGATAGTTTTTTTGTTAAGCATGTGGCATTCTCCTTTTTTGTTTGTATTAACGTGAAATGCGTCGTTGTATAAGTGACACCAGTCACGTTATCTTATTACAGCAAAGTCTTAACATCTAAGTATAAACTTATACTTAGATAGCGTATTAAGTATAAAATTTTCTATTTTGTTAGATCCGGAGAAGGATTAGTTTCTTTATGTTGCAATGCAAGCTCGAGTATGGATTCAGCTATATTTCGTGAATGGTCTGAGATCCGTTCAAGATTAATAATTGTGTCCAAAAATATTACTCCTGCCTGGGGAGAACATTTATCGGATGTAAGTCTTCTAATATGGGAGCTTCTAAGGGCAATTTCAAGCTCATCAACCTTTTCTTCTTCCGCCGCAACCTGACGTGCAATTGGAAGACTGTCACTTTCAAATGCATTAAGAGCAAGATTGTAAGCCTTTATTGTATGCAAGTACATCTCATTAAGCTCGTTTAAAGCATCGGGGGACATCTCAAAGTCTTCATCTAAAAATGATTGTGCAATTTCTGCAAGATTCTCGCTGTGGTCGCCAATTCTTTCAAAGTCAGTTATGCTATGAACCAGCGCGGAAACTGTTTCACTCTCTGTGTTACTTATCTCGCATTTTGAAATCTTAATTAAAAATTCTGTTAAAGCACTTTCCATTTCGTCAATTATGTTTTCCTGTTCATACACATGATCAATTGTCTCGTGAGACTTTGAAGTAAGTGCAAGCCAAGCCGACTCAAGAGCTTCTTTTACTATAAATCCCATTCTGATTGCTTCTTTCTTGACGCTTTCAATTGCAAATGCAGGGGTTTCTAACATTCTGTCGTCAAGATGGACAATAGCTTCTTGAACCAATGAAGCATCGTCTTTTATTCCTGCAATCTTTTTTGCCCATGTAATAAGTAGATTCGGAAGCGGGAAGAGTATAAGCGTACTTAAAATATTAAACATTGCATGAACAAAGCTTATCTCTGTTTGGGTTATAAACCTATTCCCGAACGAAGGCCCCACAACAGCAAAGAAGAGAAGCGAAATTGCTGTGAAAATTAGGGTACCGAATACATTAAAAAGCAAGTGAATATAGGCAGCACATTTTGCACTTTTTGAAGCACCTATGCTAGAAAGAAGCGCTGTAATACAAGTTCCTATATTTTGTCCCATGATAATGTAGACAGCTGAATTAAAAGGAATTAATCCCACTGCCGCCAATGACTGCAAAATCCCAACTGATGCAGAAGACGATTGAATTATTGCTGTAATCAAAGCTCCTGCAAGTATTCCAAGGAATGGGTTAGAGCCAAAGGTTACAAACATCTCTCTAAACAATGGAAGTTCTCTAAGGGGCTCTACTCCCTTACTCATAGCAGCAATACCCATAAACAAAAGACCAAAACCGGCAAGTATTTCACCAATTTTTTGTTTACGGGTTGATTTTGCAAAAAGCAGCAAAAAAACGCCGAATCCAAGAATAATGGATGCTGATTTCGTGGGGTTTAGAAAAGCAGCCCACTCTGAACTGGAAACTATAAAGCTTGTAACAGTTGTACCTATGTTTGCCCCCATTATAACGCCGCAAGCCTGAACCAAGTTCATAATTCCAGCGTTAACAAACCCTATTACCATAACCGTCGTAGCGGAGCTAGACTGTATAATAGCTGTTACAATTATCCCGGCCAAAACGCTTGTAAACCTGTTTTTGGTAAGAATACCCAACAGTTTTTTCATTTTTGAACCAGCGAATTTTTGCAATCCAGAAGCCAAAATATGCATACCAAGTAAAAATTGAGCAAGGCCACCTATAAATGCGATTGCTATCAACAGTACATCCGCCTCCCTTAAGCTAAGAACAAAGGACTGGTTTGATAAGATCCTGTTAATCTTAAGTTAGGAACCTGGTTAACCACCGCTTCCTGCCAAACCCAGATCTTAATCAAACTGCCTTAATAACCCCGTTTAATATATCCACATTCCATAAATGTGCGCTGTGGAAGCAATATACTAATAAGGTCAAGTAAGCACTGCATAATAAGCACTTACTAAATAACGTGATTTAAGCATAGTATTTTGTCATGTTCACGTTATATGGTAACCCTGAAAAATCCAAGTGGTTTATGGTTTCAATTACAGTATATTAAGAGCCTGTTAATATATCAGACTCTTAGTACCATAGGAAAAAAACCCTAAAATCCATTGATGAATTGTTTCAGAGATTACTTGACTGGTGCAGCTCCAGTTTATTATGGAAAATGCTAATCTTTTTCGCATAAAAGAACCGCTATGCGCTGTGGCTAAAAGTCACAGCAGGTTTGCTTATCCAAGAAATAATAATAAGCAAAAACCTCTATATTAAAAATGACAGTATAATTTTAACATTTACTTTGACAATGGGCAATAGTTAATAACAATTTTCTTTTATATAACCTCTCCTTGCATTTTTCCTGTCACCCCTAAAAATATACAGAATCAATTACATGTTAATATAGATGGAACTTGAATAATTTATCTTTATCCATGCATGCAAGTTTGATATAATAGAAGAACTCAGCAGTTACAATACTATAAGTACCTTTATTATAGCATTGAAAAAAATACAGGTTCTAAATAAGGAAGTGTAGGAATGTACATTCAGGATTACCATCTTCACACTAATTATTCCGAAGATTCGTCAGCTGATGTTTTGGAAATGGTAGAAAGTGCAATAAAAAAAGGTATAACAGAAATTGCTATTACAGATCATATGGAGTTTGATTACCCTCCTGTGAGTTATTGGGAAGGTGTATTACCTATGCCGTTTTCCCAGCAAATGAAAATACTTCAAAGTGTGAAAGTGAAAAATGCAGATAGAATTACTATCTTAAGAGGCATAGAAATAGGTTTACAGCCACATATTAAAAAAGAAGTCGACAATTTTGCCAATGAGCATGAGCTTGATTTCATTATTGGCTCTGCCCATGTAGTGGACTGGATTGACCTTTATGACGGAAACTTTTTTGAAGGCAAAACCAAGCATGAAGCGTACACAAGGTATTTTGAATATGTATTAAGAACAATAGAAATACACGATAACTTTGATGTATACGGGCATTTGGATTTCATAATAAGGTATGGCACTTACGAAGACAACAGCCTTAACTATTCTGATTTTGCCGATATCATTGATACCATTCTCACGTGCTTAATTCAAAAAAGGAAGGGCATTGAAGTGAATACTTCAGGTTATAGGTATGGTCTAAATTCACCCAACCCACAGTTTGATATTGTTAAGAGATATAGAGAACTAGGGGGAGAAATTATTACGATAGGTTCAGATGCTCATACTCCAAAAGACGTTGGCATAGGCCTTAACAGAGGCATTAAGTTAATAAAGGAAGCCGGATTTTCGCATATTACATCCTTCAATAAAAGAGTTCCAAATTCTATAGCAATATAATTAAATTATAAGAAGCATAATAGAACCTGATTGAATTAAGCGCTTTAAACTGGGGAGCGCTTAATGAATACAGGTTCTTATTTTGCAATAACAAACGAAGCCGTTTGCAGTTCTTTAAAGGAGTTAATAAGGCTAAGCTGACCATAACCGCTTTGTCTGTTGGGGTAAAGTATTCCTGGCTGCCTTATAGCACCGCTAATCAGCATTGTTCTAGCAGTAATTGTGTTCATATCCTCGTTCCTTTTTAAGAGTATGCCCCATTCAAGAATTAGCGCACAGGCTCCTGCGCAGATTGCCGCTGCTATGCTAGTGCCAGATTTGCTTTCAAAACCACCTCCTGGAACAGGTCCTGTAACGTCAACACCCGGCGCAACAATTGTAGGCGTTAATTGATTGGTTCTGGAATAACCTCTGCTGCCTTCAATAAATATACTTTCATTAACAAAATTATAAGCCCCTGCTACAATCAACTTGGGATTGTTTCCGGGATCGGTTATTGTTTTAAAAGGTGTTGCGGTTAAGAAATATGTGTTTTTTTCGATTAACCCCGTTTGAGGCAACCACAAATTATACTCACCGTTTACTACCCTCTCCCCATAAAGAGTTATCACCCAAATACCTGCTGTAGGCTGATCAAATTTTATTATTATATGTTGATCGCCGTTTAGTGAAGAGTATTTTGTATACTCAATGGTAACAACGGTTTTTTCAAGAACAAGGTCATAAGACTGTTCTCCCGATATGCTAAATGGTACTTTTTCAATGATCTCTCCGGTAGGCGAGGACAAAGAAACTGTAATCAAATCAGGAGCACTAACCCAGATATTAACGCTAAAACCACTTTCACCGCTTGCAACCCTAAGCTCGACGTTTGCAATATCTCCTTTTGACTCTAGCTGACCTGAAGCATGATGCTCAGAGTTACCCTCATTTCCTGCTGCAACACAAACAGTTCTGCCTCTATAAGCACCTATTTCAGAACAAAAGTTGGTTAAATGACCAAAGGAATCATGAGATCCCAGAGAAGTTCCCAGGCTGATGCAAATGGAAACAGGTCTTTGTAATTTTATTGCCAACTTGTGGATATAATCAACAGCAAGCATTATGTCGTCCTCTTGATAGATAGGTACATCACCCTTGCTAATCATATAGTGATTAAGAAGGTAGGGTTTAGCCTCCTTTAGTTTAACCACAATAAGTTCAGCGTCAATTGCTGCACCTGTGAAGTTTCCTGTTCTGTTGCCTGCTGCCAATCCAGCTATAAAAGTACCATGACCATTTTCATCCTTTTGCTCAACAACAGAATAAGGGTCTTCTGCCTTAAGAGCTTCATTTATTTGCTCTCTAGTATATTCCGTGCCATATGGAACAAATTTTTCTTCATTTGTTTTCCCAGGTTTACTTTGATCCCATATATTCACAATTTTTGTCTTACCATCGGGATTAATGAAAACTTCATTAGTATAGTCAATTCCTGTATCAATGATTCCAACAAGCACGCCTCTGCCTGTTAAAGGTACAAAAGGATGAAACTGCATTTGCGTTATGCCAGCTGAGTCCATTGTTGAAATATCCATCAAAGTATATAAAAGCGGTACAGACACCTGTGCAATTGACGCAATATATTTTTGAAGCTCATCGTTACTTCCGGGTATTGGCATGACCGAAAATGCCTTTCCAACCTTTAAAAAATTTTTAGGACCCAAAACCTCTGCAAAATATCCAACCGTTTCATCGGTCTGCAATGCAAGCCAGTTATGATAGGAGTTCGAATACATTCTCTCCTCTAAAGATGTATTATCCTTTGCATTAACTTTATTAGTAGGCGTCTTTTCTTCTTCTTTAGGATCATCTCTAGTGAGCAGTTTGTAATACTTAAACATAGAACTCCCCCTATAAGAACCTGTATTAAACTCCAAAACGCTAAATGTTTTGACTGTTCTCAAGATATCTAAAAGTATTTAGCAAACAAAGCTTACCATAGCCCCATTCTGTATTGGGATAGGTTCTTGAACTATCTCTGGTGGCACCCAGCCTAAGATAAGATGCTAATTTTTGACCGTAAAGATAAATGTCGTTGTTATTTACTATTCCCCACTGCATCATAAGCGCCGCACTGCCTGTTACAAAGGGCGCAGCCATGCTTGTTCCTGAAAATGCATCATATCCGCCACCGGGAATTGGAGCTAATATATCAACAGCAGGTGCAACCAAGTCAGGCTTTAAGTATATATTATGTCTAGTATTGCCCCTGCCTGAAAAAGCAGCAATGCTATTTAGGGAAGAGTCATAACCTCCAACACTAATAACATTTTGAGCTGATGCCGGTTCAGTCAACGTAGTATTTGTAGTAGGTTTTAAAAACCTCGTCCCTACAGTTATAATTTCTGTTATGGGCAACCACAGGTTATAAGAATCGTTTACAATGGATTCCACATGAAATTTAATCGTCCAGATTCCTTCGTTAAGATTTCCTCTTTTATCAATTATACTGATAACAATACATTGATCACCGTTTATGGGCGTGGGCTCACCAAATAATAAGTATACAAAATTTGGGCCAAGGGAAACCGAATATTCTGATGCATTATAGCTTATTCTTCCAGTGGAGTTTCCTGAAGGGGATATAATTTCTATATCATACTTATCTACAAAAGACTTCCAAAGTTGAATTGTTAGTGATGGAAGTCCTTTTGAAACAACAAATTGCAGACCTGCATTATCAAATGTTGTAAGGTTTCCGCTTGTATGATGTCCGACTGAACCTTCATTGCCTGTTGCAACAACAATTGAAGATTTCCAGCGACTGCACATATCGTTAATATATGATTCAAACAGAGAATCACCGCTGTGGGGACCATCGTTTGTACCAAAACTTATGTTTATAGAAACAGGCATTTTAACTTCTTCTGATTTATCAATAACATACTTAACTGCACGCATCAAATCTGTACTCTTACTGGTATATCGCCCAAACCTTGAACCTAGCTTTACAATAATAAAACTGGCATTAGTGGCAACCCCTTTATTAACACCCTTGCTGCCCCTTCCGTTCCCTCCTGCTATACCGGCAACATGTGAAGCTGTATTGAAAACAATTAAAAATCCAATTGAACTAAACCCTTAGCAATTTGCCTTTTACGCCTAAACCATGGACAAGCTGAGGTTAAATTGCTATGTCTATGTGTCCAAGACATCTACTGCCGCATATAATGATATGAATGCTGCTGTGTACCTGCACCTGATAATATTCATAAAATAGAAAAAAGGGCTTGTACAAGCTACAACCTTAATAGATTGAATTACGGATATGGAGACTATAGACTGCAATATTGATTCTAATACTTAGAATATACAACCCATAATACACACCATTATTCTTATTTCAGCTACTGTGTCCTTGTTAGCAGCATCAAAATGACAGCACAGTTATAGCAATGAGTTCAAATAAAAAGAAGGAATGGTAAAAATGAGTAATATAGCATTACAACTTCAGCGAATCGCTCCCGGCAGTGTAGATAACCTTTCTAATGTCATTTTTGATGACATTATTCTAACAACAGGAAATATTGGCTACGATTCATCCACAGGTATAGTAACATTTAATGAATCCGGCAGATATGTTATAAATTGGTGGGCTGCAACTGAAAATACCCTTATACCAGCAGAGATGGTATTCAAATTGACAACTTCTCAAGAAAATATTATAAAGGATATATCTCCCCTTCATACAGACGGAATATCTGGAATTATGATTATTGATGTTTTGTCACCCGGAACAACACTTTCCTTAACTAATGTTACAGGTGACACTATTGAATATTCACCAATCTCTTCTCCATCAGCTTCTTTAATGATTGTGCAAGATGAGCTGGTTAATGCTACAGGTCCAACTGGCGCTACCGGGGCAACGGGTGTAACAGGAGCTAAAGGCGCAACCGGCGAAATGGGGGAAACAGGAGCCACCGGTGCAACCGGGGCTGAAGGAGCGCCAGGAGCCACAGGGGCTAGAGGTGAAACAGGGCCTACAGGGGCTAAAGGAGCTACAGGTACAACAGGGGCAAGAGGGTTAATAGGTGATACTGGTGCAACCGGGGCTACAGGAGCAACGGCAACTAATCAGAACGCACAATTCATAGTTAATTCCTATAGCCTTACTGTTGGCGAGCCAATTCCAATTGCAGCGGACATAATAAACGGTACTGACATAACTACAGGAAGCAGCACGTCCATTAGTCTTGCTGCCGGTCATGTTTATCAGGTAACTTATATAGTTAGAGTGGCTACTGCAATAAATGAGCAAATCACCATTACCCCAAGAAAAAACACTAAAATAATTACTAATGCCGTTGCAACCTCCGTTACAGGAGTTTCCTTTGTTACTTCAAGTGCATCGGCTTCATTTATAATAGATGCTACATCAGCCGTAATATTAGATTTTGTCTACAGCGGCTCTTCAGGAGGTACTGAAGCCGCAGGATATTTCTCTGTAATAGTGCTTTCTTAGAAAATAAATCAATAATTGGCTTGATTAACGTGAGTCTGGCTTTGCCTGATTCACGTTAATTAACATGTAGGAGGGTATATTTTGATAACACTCAGTATATGTATGATTGTTAAAAACGAAGAGGATGTTTTGGCAAGATGTCTTGATTGTATTAAAAACATTGCAGATGAAATCGTTATTGTAGATACAGGATCAACTGACAGGACAAAAGAAATTGCCATAGAATATACTGATAAGGTGTTTGATTTTGAATGGTGTGAAGATTTTGCAGCTGCGAGGAATTTCTCTTTCTCAAAGTCAACAATGGAATATACCATGTGGTTAGACGCTGACGATGTAATTGATGATGAGAATATCGAGCTGCTGAACCAGCTAAAAAATACTCTTTCGCCAGATGTGGATGTTGTAATGATGAAATACGATGTTGCATTTGACGAACATAACAACCCCACCCTGTCTTATTACAGAGAAAGAATATTTAAAACCAGCAGTGGTTTTAAATGGGTGGGTGAAATACATGAAGTCATTCCTCAATGCGGAAATATAGAGTATAGGGAAATTTCAATTAAACACAAAAAAATTCATCCCAATCCACCGGGTAGAAATCTTAAAATCTTTGAAAAAATGATTGCTGATAAAAAAACCTTGGATCCACGGCAGAAATATTATTATGCCAGAGAATTATACTATAACAACCGACTAAATGAAGCAATTAAGCAATTCAATGAATTTCTGGATGAGGGCAACGGCTGGATTGAAAACAATATTGGAGCCTGCAAGGATCTGGCGTCCTGCTATTTTATAATTCTGAACGAGAAAAAGGCTTTGGAATCATTGTTTAGGAGCTTTATTTTTGATGTACCTAGAGCAGAAATCTGTTGTGATATTGGAAAGCACTTTATGGAAAAGGGTCAGTATGCAATTGCTATTTATTGGTATGAGCGTGCGGCAAGCTGTGATCTTGATGAACGAAATTGCGGTTTTTGTCTGCCTGATTGTTATGGGTATTTGCCTTATATTCAACTATGCGTATGCTATGATAGGCTAGGAAACACCGAAAAGGCAATAGAATACAATGAAAAAGCTGGTGCAATTAAACCTGATGACAAGTGTTATCTTTTTAACAAGGAATACTTTTCTAAAATATAGAGTGTCAACAATACTCAAAAAAGCAAGTCTTGATTGTTTTCAATACAGCAACATGAGTTCCGTGACCTACTGTATCCTGATGGGGCAAAATATTGAAACGTTCCTCATTGTTTGGCGCTTTTATAGCTTTGTTAATCTGATCTTTTGTGTATTCCGTGCCCACTGTAAAACCTTTAGGGGGCTTGCCTTCAATGCTCATGTCCCATATATAGAGGATTCGGCTAGTGCCGTCCTCGTTGATGAAATCAGGGTGCATATAATCTATTCCGGAGTCAATTATTCCCAAAATAACACCTGTTCCGTCCAGCTTATAAGGGTTATATGTCTGAACCGGTCTTATGCAGGCCTCTCTAAGACCATTAACCACCGTTCTGGCAATCACCTTTGATTTTTCTATATAATCTATTTGACTGTAACCTGCAAGGGTATTAATTTTATCCTCGTCAATTGTAAGTATTGCATATTTCTCGGATAACAACTCCATTTTGGCGCCCAATTGATTTGCAAGCGGTTCAAGATCACCGTTATATTTTACAATAACGCTCCAAGTGTTATTTAACATATCAAAACCAGTATCTAATGTTTCAGAATTCTTTCTTATGTCTTCTGGAATCATAAGGGAGATTCCTAGTTCTGCATCAATCTTAGGATTAAGTAAAGGCATTTAAACCTCCTTGCTGCTGTTATACTAAAACAAAAAGTATAAAGCCTATAGCACTCTTATTATATTCTATCATACGGAAAAAAACTTGTGCATGTCTTTATTCACAATAAGTTTGCTCATTATAGGGGTTTGTTTGTATCATTCTAAAAATACTCAAAGAACTTAAAAATCAGCACCAATTGACATCCGAATTACAACAAAAAATCAGGGTTAATATGCTTTAATGATGTTCACCCTGATTTTTTAACCAGAAACTCGAATCTTAACTTTGTCCTTGGCTTGGCATTAATATGGACAGAATATTATTCTTTTCGCTGAAATAAATCCTTGATCCATAAACCTCTGCTAGCAAGCGAACAGGTATGTAAGTTTTACCATTTATAATTTTAGCGCTAGAATCCATCTCGAATGTTGAGCCGTCTGCAAAAGTTGCAATTGGGCTGTCAATTTTAAGCGTCAATTCATCCGATGTATTGTTAGAGCTACTTATGGTAACCGCTCTTTCTACTCCGTTCCAAGCAATGTTCATACCCATTTCATCCTTTAAAAGAGATGCTGGAATAAGCAGCTTACTTTTTAAAATAACTGCGCCTTTGCCATTATTGTCGCTAAAGTTAACAAGTTTAGGTTCTTCACCATTACTGTTGATGAAAAGACTTATTTCTTGTGTAGGAGTAAATGAATCGGTTTCTATTAGATCATAAATATATGTAAATTTCACCTGTCCCTTTGAAAAATCAATAACATCCGAGTCAGCACTGCCAGTTACTTTTACATATCGTACCTCTCCTGGCTTTAAAATGGTGTTAAACAGTTCTGGGTCAGATATCCATTTCTTGTATGTTTGATTGGCGGCGTCCGTAATTGTAATGTTAACGTTCTGAAAATAACCCACCGTGTTAAGGGTTGTGTTGTGAAGAATGAAGTGATAGACGTATTTTTGATCCTCTGTTCGATTTATTGCAATAATAGTCAAAAAATCTTGTTTTTCTTTCTCTACAGAAATTTCTTGAGCAAAAACTCCTGTTGCAGAAAGCAAAAACATAGATATTAACAGAACTACAAAGACAAATTTGAATCTATACATATTATCCTCTCCAAATCATTTTAAGTTCAAGTTAAGGTCTGCATGTAGCAGTTTCCTAAGCTCAGGTAAATCTTCAATTCTCTGGATTTTTCCCCTAAGCTCGTTTGCATGGGGTATGCCTTTTAAATACCAACAGGCATGTTTTCGCATTTCTCTAATGCCCACAAACACGCCCTTGTAACTTAGCAAGGCTTCGGCATGTGACAATATCATAGCTGCTATATCTGATAAATTTAAATCCTTTTCACCGCTGAAAATCCACGGATTACCCATTGCAGCTCTTCCAATCATTACACCGTCGCAACCAGTCAAGCTCATAACAGTTTTTGCTTCTTCCAAAGAGTTTATGTCACCGTTACCGATAACTGGTATTGAAACTGCTTCCTTAACCTTCTTAATAATCTCACGATCTGCATTTCCGCCGTAATACTGCTCTCTTGTTCGGCCGTGAACGGCCACGGCTAGTGCGCCTGCTTGCTCCGCAATCTTTGCTATCTCAGGTGCATTAGCATCATTTGCCCTAAAACCCTTCCTCATTTTCACCGTCACGGGAATCTTTACCGCTTCTGCAACAGCTTTCACAATTTTATAAACAAGTTCTGGCTTTTGCATAAGAGCAGAGCCTTCGCCGTTTTTAACAATCTTAGGCGCAGGACAGCCCATGTTAATATCAATCAATGGAAAGCCAAGCTCCTCTAGTCTTTGAGCCATTTGCGCCATGATTTCCGGCTCGCTCCCGAAAATCTGCACAGCTGTAAGACCCTTGTCTTTCCTTTCAAGCAATAGCTTAGTGTTTTCGTTATTATAATACAGCCCTTTTGCACTTACCATTTCGGTATAGCTTAGTCCTGCACCCATTTTAATGCAAATCTCACGATAGGGCATGTCCGTTATTCCAGCCATAGGAGCAAGGAAAATAGGGTTTTTGAGTTCTAGATTTCCAATTTTCATTATTTCACCGTTTACTTTTGTCCGTCCAAGGAAATTGAAACTTCACCAGAACAGAGTATTTGAGTTTTACCGTCATCATATTGCACCATTAGCTCACCTGTAGGTGTAATGCCAAGAGCAAATGCCTGTATCTTTTGTAAGTCCTTAGTAATAATTATAGGTTTATTAAGAGTTATGCAAGATTTACTGTATTCGTCTATTATTGGTTCTGAACTAAGGAATTTTTGGTAATAAATATCCAAGCAATCAATTAGGTTTTCCAGAGCTTTGTCCTCTTCATATTTTATGCCGGATTCTATAAAAAGAGAAGTAGCTTGTTTAGAAAGTTGGGTCGGAAATTGTTCAATATTAAGATTGATGCCTATTCCTGCAATAATATTAATATTTTCCCCTGAAGGAATAAGTTCGCAAAGTATTCCGCAAATCTTTTTGCCTGAAATTAAAAGGTCATTGGGCCACTTGATCATAGGGTTAAAACCTGAAATTCTGTGAACAGCGTTTTTGACTCCAAGGGAGGTATATAATGTAAAACAAGATGCGTATTTTGCAGGGACTTTTGGCTTTAACAAAACAGATGTCCACAACCCGCCAGCCGGTGATGTCCAAGCCTTGCCTCTGCGTCCCCTGCCCTTTGTTTGATGCTTTGCAACAACAACTGTTTTATCTGGCATTGCATCATAATTTTCCCTTATGTATTCATTGGTTGAAGAAGTCGTGTCTAAACGTATTATCTCATATTCTGTTTTCATTTAGAAAGTGAAGCAACCATAATGGCTTTAATGCTGTGCATACGGTTTTCAGCCTGATCAAAAATTTCGTCTGCGTGTGCTTCAAAAACGTCTTCCGTAACCTCATTGCCTTTCACGGCTGGGAGACAGTGGAGTAAAATTGATTTCTTGCCTGTTTCTTGCATTAACAAATCGTTAACCTGGAAAGGTTTTAGAATACTAACCCTTTCAGCGGATTTTTCTTCCTCGCCCATGGAAACCCAAACATCAGTATAAATAACATCAGCGCCTTTAACGCCTTTTGTTGGGTCGTCTATGATTTCAATAACAGAGCCGTTTTCTGTAGCAAAATTTCTGTATGTTTCAACAAGCTTTTCGTCAGGCCATAAAGCCTTTGGCGAAACACATCTATAGTTCATTCCGACCTTTGCACAAATTTCCATCAAGGAGTTTGCAACATTATTCCTGCCGTCTCCGACATACGCCATTGTTATGCCTTCTAACTTGCCCAAATGCTCGTAAATGGTCATAATATCAGCAAGGGCTTGTGTTGGGTGAAACAAATCTGTTAGTCCGTTAAACACAGGAACTTTGCTATACTTTATCAGAGCATCAACATGCTCTTGTTTAAAACCCCTAAACTCGATTGCGTCAAACATACGTCCAAGAACCCTTGCAGTATCTTCAATGGACTCTTTCTTGCCTAACTGAATGTCTGCTGTTGAAAGGTATTCAGCTTTTGCGCCTGTGTCGTTTGCAGCAACTGTAAATGCGCTTCTGGTTCTGGTGGAAGGCTTTTCGAATATAAGGGCTATGTTCAAGTTCTCCATGTATTTGTTGTAAATTCCGTCTTTCTTCTCTTTCTTGAGTCTCAGTGATAAGTCAAGTAGATAAAGTATTTCTTCTTTTGAGTGAGCCATGAAATGCGGCAGGCTTCTGCCTTTTAAATCGACTGACATAATCCCATCTCCCTATTTTTTATAAAACGCCATAAAAAGGCGCGGTTTTCAGCGCCTTTCAGACTGTTGACTACTATTTTAAACCTCATGCTTGCCCCTGCCTCCACTTATTTCTTAAAAGAAAGAAGCAAAGAATTTTAATAGAGTGCCGCAAATGTGGCATTTCCAAGAGCAAACCTTTAAAGGTTTTAGAAAACTTCCGCTTGAAACGTTGCCAAGTCTTTTGTCGACAGTCTTAAATACACTATATTAAACCTCGTGCTTTGCCCCTGCCCCCCACTTCTTTCTTAAGAGAAAGAAGCAAAGAATTACAACAGAAATGCCGCATTTGCGGCATTTCCAATAGTAAACCTTTAGGGTTTGGAAAACTTCCGCTGAAAAAAATTACCAAATCTTTTGTCGACAGTTTAAAAGGCGCGGTTTTGAGCGCCTTTCTATTACTGTTGGTCAGTTTCTTTAGTTTCTTTTGCTAATGTAATGTCAGGCTCAAGAACAACAGGTTCTTCAAGCATTTTATCCAGTTCTTTATCATCCGTACTCGAGCCAGTTGCGTCCCTCTTAGCGCGTTTGTATGCGTCTAGTAAATCTGACGGGAAAAGGGTTCTGAATTCCTCTCCTGTAATCTTTTCTTTATCCATTAACATATCAGCACAAGAATGAAGAATCTCTAGGTGATCCTTTAGAATCTTAATAGCATCTTGATAAGCTGATTCCACGATCCTCTTAATTTCCTGATCTATTACGGAAGCCACGCTCTCTCCATAATTTCTGGTGTGCGCCCAGTCACGACCAATGAAAATTTCGTCGTCGTCTCCGCCAAACTGTATTGGTCCAAGTTTGTCACTCATTCCATATCTTGTAACCATGTTTCTGGCAATGTTTGTTGCTCTTTCAATGTCATTTGATGCGCCTGTTGTAATATCGTTCAGAACTATGAATTCCGCTGCCCTACCACCAAGCAAGGACACAATTTCCTGTTCCATGCGTTTCTTGGTTAAATACATCTTATCTTCTGTTGGCTGAGGCATTGTGTAGCCCCCTGCCATACCTGTTGGTATTATAGAAATGCTGTGAACTCCATCAAGATCTGAAAGCACTTCATGTATAACAGCGTGACCGGCTTCGTGATAAGCAGTTACTTTCCGTTCTTTCTTGGAAATTACCCTGCTTTTCTTTTCCGTTCCGATTCCAACTTTAACGAACGCTTTTCTTATCTCATCCATGTCGATTTTTGTTTTTTGTGACCTTGCAGCCAGAAGCGCGGCTTCGTTTAAAAGGTTTTCAAGGTCTGCTCCTGTAAATCCAGATGTTGTATGCGCTACTGATTTAAGGTCAACATCCTCATCAAGTGGTTTGCCTTTTGCATGTACGTTAAGTATCTCTTCTCTGCCTTTAACATCAGGTCTTCCAACCACAACACGCCTGTCAAAACGACCGGGTCTTAGAAGTGCAGGGTCAAGTATATCAGGTCTGTTTGTTGCGGCAACAATAATAACCCCTTCGTTGACGCCAAAACCATCCATTTCCACAAGCAATTGGTTAAGGGTTTGTTCCCTTTCGTCATGACCTCCACCAAGACCTGCGCCTCTGCGCCTGCCTACGGCATCAATTTCATCTATAAAAACAATACAAGGTGAGTTCTTCTTTGCTTGTTCAAACAGGTCACGTACTCTGGAAGCACCCACACCAACGAACATTTCAACAAAGTCAGAACCAGAGATGCTGAAAAACGGTACTCCAGCCTCACCTGCAACAGCTTTTGCAAGCAATGTTTTACCTGTTCCCGGAGGGCCCACAAGTAACACGCCCTTAGGGATTCTTGCACCTAACTCCACAAACTTTTTGGGCATTTTCAAGAACTCAACAAGCTCTTGTAATTCTTCTTTTTCCTCATTTAATCCTGCAACATCCTTAAACATGACCTTCTTTGTGTCTTCTGTACTGACCTTTGCTTTGCTTTTTCCAAAGGACATCATACGCCCTCCACCTCCGGAGGACTGAACCTGCTGCATTATAAGCATTAGCAGGAACACTGCGATTACCATAATAATAATCATCGGGAAGAAGGATATAAAGAAACTCGTCTTGGGGGCAGGCCTTGTATCCACAACCAAAGAAGGGTTTTTCTGCGCTGCATCGGTTACATAAGCCATAAACTGTGAAATGCTTAGGACTTCAACCTCCAACACGCTACCGTTCTTTAACTGCGCAATGGCTTTTCCAGAGTTGTTGCCCTCTCCGGAGGGCTGAATTACTAATTGAGATATTTCATTGTTTGATAATTTTGAAATTAATGTACTTAAATGGTTATCGGGGGCAATGTTGTTTGGCATACTCTGTTGAAAAATCACTATAATTGCCAAAATGACAAAGAATATAGCCAGGTATATCCCGAAGTTCCGCAAGAACTTTCCCAAATGTCTTCCTCCTTCAAAAAAACTTAAAAAGCTGACTACATATAACTGTTTTAATTAAGTTACAACGCTGTATATGTAGTAATCAATAATTCAATCCATAAATGATATCACAGCCTGAACATAAAATCAACATCAATTGAGGGTGCTTGTATTATTTTTCCAAACCTGAACGCACAGACTTTGGGTTGCATCAGACTCGGACTTATGAGTTTGAGATTCCATATATGGAACAATCCAAATGACCTCTTTTTCGTCCGCAATCAGAAGGATATTGTTTCTGCTTTCTTTTGGAATTTTTTTCTCCATCAAAAAGTCCTTAAGCTTCTTTTTTTCGCCGGTTTTTTTATATGCAATCCTATCCCCCGGCAGCCTGTTTCTTGCTATTAGGCTATTTCCGGTTATTTTGGCTTGGTTAAGCCTTGTTCTTGATGTCTCTATAAATCCAAATCTTTCATTTAAAAATGAATCATTAACGGAAACATATAATTCCAATTCAGCAATATAAACAAACTCACCAATACTTAGTTCATAAGCAAACTCCTGAGTTTGTTCTTTAAAGTCCTTGCCCATTACCAGATAATTCCCGTTGATTCTAGCCAAGATTAAATGGGGCAGGTTTACTGATTTTCCAGACTGTTTTGCACATAAAGCCATAATGCTTTCCACATGCTTGTAAGCCAGGTTCATCAGCGTTCCGGACACGTCCTTAAACGCATCTCTTACAATCCTCTTTCTTATTGCAGTATGCATTGCCAGGAGTATTTCTGTTTCAATCATTACAGCGCCTTTATTATCTTTATACGCAATCTTTGGATATAAGTCTTTAATTGTTTCTTCCATAAAGTCGTTATCGTCCCTTAATATGGAAGCAGTAACGGATAGAGTTGAGATTATATTTGGGTTAAACTCTTTTTTCAAATATGGAATCAAACCAAGTCTCACATTGTTTCTTGCGTATACAACCTGGCTGTTTGTTGAGTCAGTTCTATAATCAATGCCGTTTTTGAGGCAGTAATCTTCTGTTTGATCTCTTGAACATTCAATCAAGGGTCTGATAATCTGGTCACGCAAAACTTGCATTGCTCCCATGCCCTTTAGTCCGGCTCCCCTAACAAGGTGCAGTAGTAAAGTTTCCGCCTGATCGTTTATTGTGTGGGCAACAGCAATCTTGTCAGCGTTATGTTTTTCAAGGGCATTATAAAAAGCCTTGTATCTTACTATTCTTCCTGCGTCTTCTGTTGAAAGTGATTCCCTTTTTGACATTAAAGCTATGTCCTTTGTAATCAGTTCAAAGGGAATTTTGTTTATATAACAATATCTGTGAACAAACCTTGCATCATCATCTGATTCCTGTCCCCTTAGCATATGGTTGACATGAACCACAATTAAAGACAAACTAAATGTATGTCTTATGTTTACAAGAAAAGAAAGCAACGCCATAGAGTCGGCACCCCCAGAGACCCCGACTATTATTTTATTGCCTTTAGTTATAAGATTATGATTTTTTATTGTGTTTAAAGCAGTGGTTTGCATTTTACCTCCGCATACAATATAAGTTCGGCAAACGCCGAACTTATATTAATCAGATCTTATTCTTTCACAGCATAGAAGCAGCGTTTAGGAGAAAACACCTTTTCGTCCTTAACAAGAGCCTTGATAGCCTTGTCCACTTCTTTCTTTTCTATGCCTGTTGAATCAACTATTTCTCCGCTTTTAAGGGGTTCTGCGGAATTTTTTAAAGCCTCGTATACTTTATCTATATTGTCCATAATCAAATTCCTCCTATATGGATATTATAAATAGTATGTACAAATTTGTAAAGGTGTATAAGCTAACTGCTTTATCATTTTAAATATGAATCTGTTCCATTACCTTTCCAATTGAATCTCTTATAACAAGGTCTGCTTTTCCGTCTTTGCCTGTTTCTGACTTGTTTAATACAACAATGTACTTGCCCTTAAAATAATCAACAAGTCCAGCAGCTGGGTATACCACAAGAGAAGTGCCTCCGATTATAAGCATATCAGCTTCTGAAATATATTTAACAGATTTGCGCATAACATTATCGTCCAGAGATTCACCATATAAAACAACATCAGGCTTTACGATACCTCCACACTCACAATAAGGAATGGGTTCATTGTTCGAAATATAATCTACATCATAGGCTTTTTTGCATTTCTTACAAAAATTACGCAAAACGCTCCCGTGAAGCTCGCACACATTTTTAGCTCCCGCAAGCTGGTGCAAACCGTCGATGTTTTGGGTAATAACAGCAGAGAGTTTTCCTGCTTCTTCCAGCTCTGCAAGCTTGTAATGGGTGATATTAGGTTTAACCGAAGACAAAATCATCTTGTCCCTGTAGAACTTAAAAAAATCCGCTGGTCTTGCGTCAAAGAAACCTCTGCTTAACATTGTTTCAGGTGGAAATTCATATTTTTGATTATACAATCCGTCAGGACTTCTAAAATCAGGTATGCCGCTTTCAGTTGAAACACCTGCGCCGCCAAAAAAAACAATTTTATTGCTTTGTATTACCATTTCCTGTAATCTTACTATATCCGACATATAGAGCCTCCTTCTATTTAAGTTTTTGCAGAGAAACAGGTACAAAAAAAGCGGCCAATGCCGCAATGCAAAGCTCCCGGTCGGATTTGAACCGACGGCCTGCGCATTACGAATGCGCTGCTCTACCACTGAGCCACGGAAGCAAACTTAAATTCAGTGGTTATTATATCCTAATTATCCGGAAATTGCAATAAAACAATTGAAAACAGACCTTTTTTTACGTTTAAATTGATTTTTTATTGTTAATGTTATAGAATAATCATAATTAATAAAGATCAAGCTTTTAAGGCAATTTGCCGATATAAAGGGGAAGTAAAAAATGAAGCTAATTATGGCTGTTATACACGATGAAGACGTTTCCGAAGCTGTTAGTACCTTAAACAAAAGTGGTTTCAGTGTTACTAAACTTGCAAGCACCGGCGGATTCCTCCGTTCAGGAAACACTACGCTTATTTCAGGCGTTGATGACGATAAGGTAGAAGACTGTATTAAAATAATAGAAGAGACTTGCCATAGACGACAGGCGTCAACCTCTTTTGAGGAACGAAACAAAGAAGGATATGTCTTGTTTCCGCTTGAAGTCACTGTTGGCGGTGCAACGATATTTGTTTTAGACGTGGAGACGTTTAGAAAAGTATGACCCCACTAGAGCTTGGAGGTAAAAATGGCTATACGAATTAATGAAGTAACTGGCGGCAATGAAATTACCACAAAACGTGTGGTTGAAAAAGAAAACATTGAGGACTTTAGCTTTACTCTTAAAAAAATTGATGAAAACGGTCTTAAAGATAGACTGGAGTCCCTGCTTTCAGATATAACAACCCAGGGTAAAAAGCTTTCCGAGCATATGGATATAAGAGACATGAAAGAATATAGACGGCTTGTTACAGATTTTGTTAACGAGATTGTCAACAATTCCCATCAGTTTTCAAGAGAAAACTTTCTTGATAGAAGAGGAAGACATAGGGTTTACGGCATTGTTAAACTGGTTAACGAAGACCTTGACGAACTTGCACAGGAACTGATGAAGCAGGAAAAAAACAACTTAAACGTACTTGAAAAGGTTGACGAAATCAGGGGGCTGCTCCTTGATATTACGTTATAGAGGTAATTAAATGGGATTGTTTGACTCCGTTGCTGGAAATACTTTTATAAAAGATAGCATTAAAAAGGGTATTAATAAAGGACAGGTATCTCATGCATATATGTTTGAGTTTCCCTACGGCATGGTCAACAAGGATTTTGCCATTGATATTGCCAGAGCCCTTGAATGCGAAAACAGGGAGGAACTGTTGGAAACAGGAGTCTGCTCTTGTCCTTCCTGCAAGCTCCTAAACACAGGAGGACACCCTGACGTAATTTATCTTACAAACGAAAAAGACGCCAAAAGCATCGGTGTGCCTTTCGTTCGCGAAAAGATAATAAGTACAATGCACACTAAACCCTATCGTTTCCGGCATAAGGTATATATTATCGACAACGGTCATTTGCTGACTGTGCAGGCACAAAATGCATTACTTCGTTCCGCTGAAGAGCCGCCTTCATATGTGGTTTTTCTTATTCTTACAGAAGATATTTCCCTAATGCTGCCTACACTGCTATCCAGATGCGTATTATATAAATTACAACCCGTAACAGAACATGAAGTAATAAACCATCTTAATGATAACTTACGAAATAGCAGTTTACCGGTCGAAACCCTTGCTGCGCTATCCTCTGGTAATACCGAAAAAGCGATGAGCCTTGCAGAGGATGAAGGTTTTTGGGAAATGCGATCTACTGTGTTAAATGCATTATCAAACTTAGGCAAAGACAAGGAAAACATGATTGATGTTTATTTTGTATTGGAATCATATAAAGATGAAATCCACAGGGTAATTTTTGTTGTATTGTTGTTTTATAAGGATGTTCTAGCTGTTAAAAGCGGCGTCAGCGAAAAGTTACTAGTTATGAAAGACATGTTTTCTTTGATTAATGAACAGGCTCAAATACAGAGCTTTAAAGATATTTTCGATAAAATAGATGCTATTGCCGAATTTAGCACACAGCTAAAAGGCAACACTTCATTTACGATGGCGCTGGAAAGTGCCCTTGTTAAAATGATTTAAAGCGGTATAACTTGGACTTTGACTTGGGAGGAACTATGGTAAATGTCATAGGAGTACGGTTTAAAGAAACCGGTAAAATATATTATTTTGACCCCGACGGTAATTTGTTTGAGAAAAACTCAAAGGTTATTGTGGAAACAGCAAGGGGTGTTGAATTGGGCGAAACTGTTTTGACCAACAGAAGCGTCTTGGAAGAGGATGTTGTCTTTCCTCTAAAAAAAGTTATAAGACTTGCTACTAAAGAGGATCTGGAGATAGATGCAAAAAACAAGGAGCGAGAAAAAGAAGCCTTCGATATTTGTATAGAAAAAATAAAGAAACACGAACTTGACATGAAGCTTATTTATGTAGAGCTTACTTTCGACCATAATAAAATAATCTTTTATTTCACCTCCGATGGGCGTGTGGATTTCAGAGAGCTTGTAAAAGAACTTGCTTCTATATTTAAAACAAGAATTGAGCTTAGACAGATCGGTGTTAGAGACGAGGCAAAGCTTTTAAACGGCATGGGCATCTGCGGACGCACTCTTTGTTGTGCAACCTTTCTTTCGGAATTCCAGCCTGTATCCATTAGAATGGCAAAGGATCAGAACCTTTCGCTTAACCCCACAAAAATTTCAGGGATTTGTGGAAGGCTGATGTGTTGTCTTAAATACGAAGAAGAAACTTATGAGTTTCTAAACAAAAACCTGCCCGGCGAAGGTGATATTGTTATGACTTCCGACGGTAAGGGCGAGGTTCTATCCCTTAATGTCCTGCGTCAGATTGTAAAGGTTGCAGTAAGAAAAACTGACAAAGACGTACCTAATATCGGATATTACTCCGTTGATGAAATTGAGGTAATCTCACAGAACAAGAAACAACCTCCAAAAGAGAATTATGACTATTATGAAAATGAATGATATTAAAATAAACCAACATGAACGCATTGACGACCTACATAGAAAAGGCTATCGGATTATTCAAAACCCTGATAGCTTCTGTTTCGGTCAGGATGCTGTCCTGCTTTCCGGCTTTGCAAAGGCATACCCCGGCGACAAGGTCTTGGATTTGTGTAGCGGAAATGCCATTGTCCCCATACTTTTATGCGGAAGATTTGAAAACATAAGATGTGTAGGGGTTGAAATACAAAAAGAAAGCTATGATTTGGGCATAAGGAGCGTTAGGCTTAACGGTCTTGATGATATTATCAGCCTTTTAAACATGGACATAAACAAATTATCAAATCAAATATCCTATGATTTTGATGCAATAACCGTTAACCCTCCTTACATGAACGACGGCGGAGGTTTCAAAAATCCTCATTTGCCAAAAGCAATTGCAAGACATGAAATAGCTTGTACCCTAGACGACGTTATAAGGGTTTCTGCTGCAAGGCTAAAGTGGGGCGGACGTTTTTACATGATCCACAGACCCAAACGCCTTACGGATATTTTTGTAACAATGCGTAATCGGGGAATAGAGCCTAAGAAATTACAGCTGGTCTATCCAAAGGAAGGCAAAGAACCGACAATGGCTTTAATAGAGGGCATAAGAGGTGCTAAACCTATGTTAAACGTGCTTCCGCCCTTGGTGGTTTATGACGAAAACAATCGGTATACTAAAGAGGTCTATAGTATCTATTATGAATGATTTTGGACAATTATACGTGTGCGCCACACCAATCGGAAACCTTGGCGATATAACTTTGCGCGTTCTGGATATCCTTAAGTCAGTTGACATTGTTGCAGCAGAGGACACAAGGCATACAGGCAAGCTACTAAAAAAATATGACATAGAATCAAAACTTTTGAGCTATCATGAACATAACAAAAACGAAATGGGTCCAAAACTTCTTTCACAACTTATGCAGGGAAAGAGTATTGCCCTTGTTTCAGATGCTGGAATGCCAGGAATTTCAGATCCTGGCGAGGATATAATAAAGCTTTGTGTTAAAAACAATATTGAAATAACGGTCTGTCCTGGGGCATCAGCTTTTATAACTGCCCTTGTCTTGTCAGGTCTTCCCACAAGACCCTTTGTTTTTGAGGGGTTCTTGCCCTCTAAGAACAAAGATAGAACATCAGCACTTAAAATGCTTGCCCTTGAAAAACGTACGGTTATACTCTACGAAGCTCCACACCGCATAAGGAAATTGCTTGAGGAGATCTTAGAGTTTTTCGGTGATAGGAATATTTCAATTGCAAGAGAGCTAACTAAATTACACGAAGAAGTCTTAAGGTGCAATGTAAAAGCTACCATAGAACATTTTTCTGTAAAAGAACCAAAGGGCGAGTTTGTATTAGTAATTGAAGGTGCAAAAGATTCAGACTCTGACGAATTCATAAACAGCCTGACAGTCAAGGAACATGTAGAAATGTACATAAACCGCGGTTATTCTGACATGGATGCTATCAAGAACACTGCAAAAGACAGAGGCGTTCCTAAACGGGAAATTTATAAAGAAATTAAGGGAGAATAATGGAAGGATACTTTACCATAGGCGTTGTTGTCGGGGCGCACGGAATTAGAGGCGAATTGAAAATTTTTCCTCAAACTGACGATATAAACAGGTTTAAGAAAATGACGGATTTGCTTGTTGAAAAAGACGGTAAACTTTTGACATATAAGATTGAAAGAGTTTTTTATCACAAAAAATTCGTAATGATAAAACTGGAGGGCATTGAGGATGCAAACACGGCAGAGTCCCTTAAGGGTCTTTCTCTTAAGATAAACAGGTCTGACGCAATCCCTCTTTCGGAAGATGAGTATTATATTAGTGATCTTTACGGTCTGTCAGTCTTTACGGAAGAAGGAGAAGAGCTTGGAAAACTTACTGATATAATTCACACAGGCGCAAACGATGTTTATGAAGTAGACAAAAAATTTTATATACCTGCTATTAAAGACTGTATTTTAAAGGTGGATTTTGACGAAAAGAAGATGGTTATACGAATGCTGGAAGGCTTGAGGGAATTATGATTATTAAAGCACTGACCATATTTCCTGATATGCTTGAAAACTATATGTCAGAAAGCATTATGGGACGGGCACGCGAAAAGGGTATTGTGGAATTTGAAGCAGTGGATATAAGAGATTTTGCGGAAAACAAGCACAATCAGGTAGACGATTATCCATATGGTGGAGGAGCAGGCATGGTTATGGCAGCCCCTCCTGTTATGAGGGCATATCGCTATGCAAAAGAGCAGATGCCAGTAGACACTACCACCATTTATCTAACACCCAGAGGCAAAACCTTTAACCAAAGTCTTGCAGAGAACCTTGCAAAGAAAGAGTCACTTTTATTTCTCTGCGGACGTTATGAAGGCATTGACGAAAGAGCTGTTTCAATGACAAATGCTATGGAAGTCTCCATAGGCGACTATGTTTTAACTGGTGGAGAGATTGCTGCTATTGCAGTAATTGATGCTGTTTTAAGACTTGTTCCAGGAACACTTTCAAAACAGGAGTCCCATGAAAACGACAGTTTCTCAACAGGACTATTAGAGCATCCCCATTACACCAGACCTTTTGCGTTTGAAGGACAAGCAGTGCCAGAGGTTCTGCTTTCAGGCAACCACAAAGCAATTGAAAAATGGCGTAGAGAAAAGTCCCTTGAGATAACTCATAAAAAAAGACCAGAGCTTTTGAAAGAAATTGAACTTACTAAAGAAGATTTAGCTTTTCTCGATAGCCTTAAATAACTATCACAGGAGTTGTAAAATCCCTTCCCGAAGTACGAAGGCAAGGGTTTGGGGTTTTTAAAAAATAGATATCCGTAGCCATAAAATCAGTTTCGAGCAAACCTAGTGCGTCACTGTTAAGAGAATTCATGTCTTTTTTTATATTAATCAAAACAGGTAACGATGCTTTTTCTGTCAGAGCCTTGATTAAATGACTTTTATTATGTTTAAACCCAAGAACCCTTATATACTGTGGATTATTAAAGCTTTTCTGTTTTTTGATTTCAAGGAGTATACTCATGAGAATCCTATTGATTCTTGTAAGGGTATAGCGTTTGCTTTTAATAGCAGTAGCTAATTCAGAAATTTGAGAGAATTCATTTGAAGCATTAAAAATCCTGTTTTCAAGGCCTTCTTCCACGTCAGGATAAGCCCTTAAAGCGTCTTTCCCGACGGTTCTTATTTTATACATAAGCATATCGGAAAAAAGGTCTGCATAAAGAGGTCCTAACCCTATTTTTTTGGCATACATAAGCTTTTCATAGGACGTGTTTGGCATAAGATCCTTTATGCTTTTACTGTCTCCTTCTTTAAAGCTTTTTCTTATATATGATGCGCTGGCAAAACCGCCTGAAACTATATTTGAATCGTGTAAAACCCCATTACGTTTAACTATAAACGGCGCAAGGGACAGCTTTTCTGCATAAATTGCTTTTAAGTATTCCACTGCCAGAATATTGTTTGGGTAAGCAATCGTCTCTGCATAAGCTTCATTAATACCCTTTAGTGCATTTGACCTTGCAAAGGGAAAGGATATACCTTTTGAAAGCTCCGGCTCTAACAGGTGCTTAAACTCTGGTGATGAAAGAGTTTTTGCAATACCTAAAAGTAATTCAACATCATCCGTTTCAGCCCCGAACACCATATCAGTAACGATGCCACATTTATCTAAAATAACAGTGGCAGCTCGCCCGAAAAACTCAGCACTTCCTAGAGCATATACAACGGGCAGCTCAATTACAATGTCAACTCCGTTTTTAAGGGCAGCTTCCGTTCTTTGCCATTTATCAAAAAGAGCTGGTTCGCCTCTTTGGACAAAGTTTCCACTCATGCAGGCGATAACATGATCTGCATTCAGTTTTTCTTTCGCCTGTTCTATCTGAAATTTATGACCGTTATGGAAAGGGTTATACTCGCTTGCAATACCTATTACTCTCATGATTACATCTCCTTTCCAATATTTTACTTAGTATTTTAAGAAAGTCAATAGACCTCTTTCGAAATTCGCTGAAGAGCCTCTGACTAAGCAGTCCGGAAAATTATGCGCAAAGATTGTCACTGAGGTCTAATAAAAAAGGACGAAAAAAATGAATGGATTATTAACTAAAGAATACGAAATAGGTGTAAGAGCCCTTACGCCCAATCTAAGGATTAAGGCATCTGATATACTTGATTATTTTCAGGAAGCAGCAACCATTCACGCTGAAAACGCAGGATATACAATGGAATGGTTTAACGAAATGAAACAAGGTTTTATGGTGCTTAAATGGGAAGTATCCGTTAAGAGGTATCCTCACTGGCTTGAAAAGATTATAATCAGGACATGGGCACCAGAGGCGAAAAAAATACTTGCAAAGCGCTGTTTTTCCGTCTTGGATTCTGCCAATGTAGAAATTATAACAGCTTCTTCAATGTGGGTATATATGGACATAGATAGACGTAGACCTATAAGACCACCTAAAGGTATGCTGGATAAATTCAAGGCAGAGGTTTCAGAATTTGTAGAGCCTGAATCTGAGTTTCCTTTGGCAGAGGATTCCAAATTGATCGAAACCAACCATTTTATTGTTACAAGACGTGATACCGACAGTAACTTCCATGTTAACAACGCAAAATACATGACATGGGCCGAGGATCTTATTCCTGATTGCGTGTTTAATGCTAAAGAACCTGCCTGCATAAAAATTTCATATCAAAAGGAATGTGTTAAGGGAAGTGAAATATTATCCCAATTATTTGAAACAGATAATGGTGATTATTTATGCACATTCTCTGATCCTACTGACGTTTATACAGAGTATGCAAAGATATTTATTAAATGGTAATCCGCAGCCAAGCTATTTTGACTGCGGACTTTTGATTAGGTATTATGCCGGATACATTTAATGCTGTCACTAACCTTGATGTCAATTGTATCCGGCTATAGATGTTGCTTAACTCGTAGGATGTTTCAAAATGTTTCTCAGTGAGTACATGAAAAGTTCGTAAATGTTCCCACAAATTTCTTGCCGTGTTTTGGTTAATTGCTGCCCATGCAAAATCCCAACATTTTGTCCAATTTGCGAGAAGGCAACGCAAACAGACTAAATTTTATTATAGAGAAAAAATAAGGTACTCAAGCCCAAGCCCAAGCTTAAGCAAACCTATTGTGACCTTTCTTGATGTCAAATAATTTTATGCTTAGTCACATTTTATAGAGAAAAATCCGTGCTTTTTAATGCTTGGAATAGTTCAAATAGTGTATCCCAAAACAGGTTTAGGATTCCATTCTCGATCTAATTCCAGAACCTGAATTAATTGACTAGAACTGCAGATTCTATCCTTTAATACAAGTTCTAATAATAATATATGACAAAAAACGATTTTGGTGACTGCTTGTTTCATAAATTTAAATTTGAGGTGAATTTTGCTTAGTCGAGAATTTTATTTAAGAGACGCAAATGATTGCGCAGTTGATTTGTTAGGCAAAAAATTGGTGCATGAAACAGATCACGGTTTAGTTTCTGGTATGATTGTTGAAGTTGAATCATACATTGCTCCAGGAGATGCCGCATCTCATGCCTATAATAACAAAAAAACAAAACGAACTGAAATACATTACAATCCAGGAGGCCTAGCCTATATTTATTTAATATACGGTATGTATAACTGCTTTAATATAGTGGTTAACACAGAAGATAAACCAGAGGTAATCTTGGTCAGGGCATTAGAGCCAATTGACGGCATTGAAATCATGAATAAGAACCGGAGAACCAACAAGCTGACAGAATTGTGTAACGGACCTGGAAAACTGTGTCAAGCCCTTTCTATCACCACTGAGCAATATGGCTATGATCTATGCAATTCCACTCTTTATTTAGAAGAATTCTATAACATTTCACAGTCAGATATTCTTAGATCCCCAAGAATTAACATTGATTATGCAGGTGAAGCTAAGGACTATTTATGGAGGTTTTATTTAAAAGACAATAAATTTGTTTCCAAAAGCAAAAACAATGCCCTTGGAGTAAGTTTATAAACTGTACTCAACCCACTAGAACTACCAATAGACAGTTTTTATTAAAAAACAGCTGTCTAAAACTCTTAGAAATGCCGCATTTGCGGCATTTCTGTTAAAATTCTTTGCTTCTTTCTTTTAAGAAAGAAGTCTTGTTCGAGGCAAAGCTCCGAGGTTTTATTAGTTGTTAATAATTTGAAACTGTCCAAATAGCTCTTTTATTTATTATTTAGGCCTTGCTTCAAAACGACATAAGTTAGCACCATTTGCCCAGCAATCAATTTCTACCACGGAATATGCGTTTTGAGTATATTCATAGAGTATTCCAGAAATAAAGCCCTCGTCATAGTTACAAATGACCCTGCCCTCGTCCTGTACACCCGAACAATTCAAATCATCTTCCACCGTCAGGTATATTACACCTGTTTCAGAGTCATGTTTCTCCATTCTTAAAACTCCTATTTTAAGATCATTAAGCATTTTTGATAGCTGTTCCATGAACTCTTTAAAGGGCATGTTTAAATCCAAGAACTCAGTCGCAAAGAATCTTCCAGCAACACGCCCTGACCTTCTAAGGGCTTCCACCATCTCGCCTTCACCATAAAGCTTTGTTAGGGCTTCTCGAACTGAAAATTCAAAGAGTCTGTATACAAACACTGGCATTTCAGCTCCAAGATTATCCCTACCCAGGCTTATTTTACCCAAGTCCTCGTGCTTTAAATAAATATCCTCTTCTTCTTGGTTTGGGTTAATTACCATGTTTTCTGTGGAAAAGTCCTCTGCCGGCATTGGTCTTGCATAGTAATATCCCTGAACACTTTCACAACCTATTTCCCTTAGAAACTCAATATGCTCAATTGATTCAACACCTTCCGCTACTGTGTGAATACCCAGTTCCTTAGCCATTTTAATGACATTTTCTATAACTGTTTTAGCTCTAGTTTTATAACGGCTGTTAGAAAAGAATGTTCGGTCAAACTTTATAACATCCACAGCCAAGTTCTTAAGCAGTCCAAGTGAAGAATAGCCTGTTCCAAAATCATCCATAGACAATGTAAACCCAGCGTTATGCAGTTTTGCGAGTACATCCTCAAGCACCGTTTCATTATCAAAAATTGTTGATTCAGTAAGCTCAATTTCAAGATATTTTTTTGGAACCCTATAACTGTCAGCAATGTTTATTATATCATTTACGAAACTTTGGTTTTGTAAATGCAGACGTGAAAAGTTAATAGAAATTGTCACCAAGTGAATTTTTTGATCAATCCAGCCTCTTATAATTTGGCAAACCTTTCTAAACATATACATATCTAACTGTACTATAAAACCTGTGTTCTCAAAAACAGGAATAAACTCTGACGGATATACAATGTCCTTTCCGTCCTGCTCCTGCCATCTAACCAGTGCTTCTGCACCAGCAAGCTTCTCATCGTTAAGACGATACTTAGGCTGGAGATAAACAATAAATTCCTCGTTTTGAAGGGCAGAATACATTTTTGATTCTATGTCCCTTTGCCGCACAGCCTGTTTTTTCATGTCGTCATCATAGTCATAAGATGAGCTGATAAGGGTGTTTTGTTTTGCAATGTTATGGGCATAGTTAACCTTTTCATATATAGAGTCAATGTCGGTTTCCCCTTGTTTAAGGTAATACCTGCCTAAGGCAAACCTTAGTCTATGTCCTGTCGTTTCTTGCAGAAAATTTTTAAATTTCTCCTCCAAGGACTTTCCATATTTCTCCAAATCCGGGGTTTTCTCATAAGAGATAAGGATTATAAACAAATCTGCTCCCGTTCTGGCAATAATGTCAGTTTTAGGATTTAATATGCTTAAAAAGGCGTCTCTGACAGCAAGCAATACCTTATCTCCCTCTTCAAAACCATAAATTTCATTAATAAGATTGAACTTGTTAATATCGATGATTGTAACCGCAAAATGCTTATCTTTATTATCCTTATTATTTTCAAGTATTTTTTTTGCATCTTTTTTAAACCTGATTAAATTAGGCAACTTTGTAAGTGGATCTATATATGCCATAGTCCATAATTTTCTTTTAATACGTCTTTGTGAAATGATAATGAACGTAAGACCGAAAATTACAATTATGGTAAGTATCTCAATAACATACATTATTTCAACACGGTATGTAACAATAAAATGTTCAACGCCTTGTTCAGTAGGCATATTAATCGTATGTGTGAGTATAATATTTTCTTTTTCTGAATAAGGAATTGATAGTATGCTCTTATTTAGAATGCTAATTAGCTGAAAATCAATATCCTCTCTAAGCGCAAAGGATAATTTTTCCTTCATGGTAGTGACCGTATAAATAGCTAATGGACCATATTTATAATTTCTTATTAAGTTATTTGCAACAAAAATGTTCTCAATTGTAAAGTCTGCTCGTTTGTTTTGAATTGCAGAAAAGCAATCATTAATATGTGGAAGGAGTACGATTTTGTTATCAGGAAAATTCTTTTGAATATATTCTATATGCATAGGATAAAACTCAGGTATCGCAAACACCGAATCTTCTGTTAAATTATAATCACGACCTACAATTGCGATGGGTGTATCCAAGAAAGTTTCTGAAAGCAACACATTAAGTTCAAGTGCCTTTTTAGGGTTAGTGTCATAGCACAAAAGCATATCCGCTTTTCCGGTGCTGACATATTGAATTGCTTCCTCATAACTAAATCCGTTTATAAATTCAAACTTAAGTCCAGTGATTTCAGATATCCTTTTTAAAATGTCGATATTAATACCAACAGGCATATTAGTTTTGGGGTCACAACTTTCTAAAGGCTCCCAAAAGCTATCATAGACAACTGTAATAGGCTCTCGGTTTTTTATGTATTTCATTTCGCTTTCAGTTAATTCAAGATCAATTGACTCGTTTCCAAAATGTTTTGAGTACAGTTCAGAATTTAATGAGGGTTTTAGAATTAGAATCTGCTCAAGAGTATCATTGATTTTATTCATTAGTGAAAAGTTATCTTTAGAAGTCAA
Organism: uncultured Eubacteriales bacterium; assembly: GCA_964611655.1. Classification (GTDB taxonomy): domain Bacteria; phylum Bacillota; class Clostridia; order Lachnospirales; family CAZTAY01; genus CAZTAY01. The sequence continues at coordinate 9,468 of CAZTAY010000004.1, read as the reverse complement.
GATATAAAAAGGCATGGGAGAAAAGCGTGCAACTTCTTTCTTGTCATAAGGCTTTAGCATGTCATTAGCAACAATTGCATCAATAGTTCCTGCTTCTAAAGCTGCTTTTATTGAATTCTGATCATGAAAAATAACCTCTGTTACTGTAATTCCACTTTTACTTTTAAAGTCTCTAAAGTCTTCATTCAATTTATTATTCTTAATAAGTCCTACTTTAATGTCGTTTAATTGGCTGAGATCAGTACACTTTAATTTTGTATAAAGCTTGCCATAACTTGTGCCCGAAGAAAAATTTGAGTATAAAAATTTTTTATCAAACTCTTCACAGTATTGTATGCCGTCAAGCATATCTATCTGACCATTTTCAAGTCTTTCAATACATTCTGATAGTGTTCCGTATACATATTCAAATTTAAGTCCTGAGTATTTGCTTAGTTCCTTTAGATAATCAAATCCATATCCATATGGTGCGCCAGAATCTCCAGTTCCGTAAAAACCATCCACATCATAAATACCAACTCTTATGCATGTATCATCGCCTGCCAAAGTCGAAAGGGGTATGATGCTAAAAATCACTATAAAACTAATGATTAAAAGTATCATTTTAGAGATTATTGCATTGCTTTTCCTGAGCATCCGATTCCTCCCGTTACATCTAGTAAATTAATAGTCAACACCACAGCGAATCATTATAAATAAGTTATCATTTATCGGTATATGTTCAGTCTAATTTTTAATTAATTTTATTAATGTGTACTCTTTATTATCATAAAGTCAATAGATACTTTTTGCAAGTTTTTTGTTCAATAATATTGAAATCAGTAAATCAAATAAAAAAAAACGGTTATAATCCGTTTGTAATTGTTGACAATTACTAAAATTAGATTTATTGCATCAGACTATTACTTCTTTCTAGAAAGAAGTAACCTAAAATCTACTTATAGATAATCCAATTTAATTGGCTGTAGCATACTTGTTTGTGTAAAACGATTATCAATTTGATTTAAACTCCCTCCAAACTAGCGTTGCTATCTGTTCGACTTGAACCAAAACAGCAATACAAGCTATTTTCAGGTTATGCTCAGTTTTTATTAATAGGTTTCCCAAATTTTTAAAAACTTTGTTATTACTAATGAATTTTGAACTCTATTAAATAAAGAATAGTTCGGGAAGAAAACTTCCCGAACCAAAGTATTTAAGCCAGCTCAACCATTTCCGCATCAGCTTTTCTTATACTTAACATATATCCCCTTAAATTGATCACAAGCGGATCACCAAGAGGCGCAACCTTCTTTACATTTACCGTAACACCTTTTGTAACGCCCATGTCAAGGAGTCTTTTTCTGACAGCGCCCATACCATTCACCTTTGAAACGGTTCCGCTTTGACCTGTCTTTAAATCTTTTAGAGTCACAGTCATACCTCCTTGCTAAAATGTTAGCCTATACAAACATTATATGCAATTTTCTCAAATTAGTCAACAAAAAAAGAACTGCCGCTTTCGCGGAAGTTCTAAAAACAGATTACGCTCTACCTAAATATTCGCCTGTTCTTGTATCAATTTTAATGACATCACCAATATTTACAAACAAAGGTACGTTTACGTTTGCACCTGTTTCTACAGTCGCAGGTTTTGTTGCTCCTTGTGCAGTATCACCTTTGAAGCCCGGCTCTGTTTCAGTAATTTCAAGCTCAACAAACAACGGAGGTTCAATACCAAAAATATTACCGTTATGAGAAAGCATTTTAACCATATCGTTTTCTTTAACAAACTTCATTGAATCCCCAAGCTCTGATTCATTAACAGCAATTTGTTCAAATGATTCATTATCCATAAAATGATAAAGATCACCGTCAGCGTATAAGAACTGCATATCTTTTCTATCAATATGAGCTTTAGGCATTTTTTCTGAAGGTCTGAAAGTTTTTTCAACAACCGCACCACTTACAAGATTTTTAAGCTTTGTGCGAACAAATGCCGCACCTTTTCCTGGCTTAACGTGCTGAAACTCAAGAATTATGTAGATGTCACCATCATACTCAAGAGTAACGCCGTTTCTAAATTCACTTGCTGAAATCATAAAATCCTCCTTAAGAACAATCGCATATATTAGTGCATATTAAAAGGGATAGCAAATTAAAAAAGGTTTCTATTCTTCATGACGCGGAAACTTTTTCACTATATTGGCGGCGCGAGTTATCGCCGTTACAACATCCACTTCAAATTGCTGTTGCAAAACGCTTACCTTTGTGTAGAGTTCTCCTGTCTTTGTTACGATATACTTTGGCGGTAAATTATTAAGGGAAATTGCTGCTAAGTCAAGTCTGCATGTTTCGCAATCACACATATCAAGTTCGCCAATCATTGTATCAATAGTATCGTCAACTATAATTTCCATATAGTTTTTAATTTGCATTATTCTTTCACCCCTACCCAAAATGGCTATCCCCCAATTTTTCTATGCTTAATATAGCTTTTAATTATTTTCTTTTCAATACCTCGTTTTACTTTTGTAAATATCTGATCCCTGTCAACCATAGGCTTAACCAATATTGAAAAAACGCCTATTCGCCTTCCGCACCAGACATCCGTAAAAATTTGATCCCCAATTATGGCTGTGTTTGAGGTTTTTGTCCCAATAAGAGCCATAGCTTTATTTATGCCCGGTTTTAAAGGCTTTACACCCCAGCATACATACCGAAGTCCAAGCTTTTTGTTAAATTCGCCAACCCTCTTTTTGGTATTGTTAGAAAGAAGGCAAATTCTGAATCCCTCATCCAAAAGCCTTTTTAAAGCTTCAATTACCATAGGCGAAGGCTCTTGCACGTCATAAGGAGCCAATGTATTGTCAATATCAAAAACCAGACCTTTTATCTTTTTCTTTTTTAAAAGGTCAATGGGCAAATGGAAAATGGATTCAATATACAAATCAGGGTAAAGCTTTTGTAGCATATAATCAGCGCCTTATTTCGAAATCAATCAATCTAAGTATAATAGAAAAATTGTAATTTGAAAACATATTTATTAAAATTTTACTCTTTCTAAGGGTAAATGAGAATAATCGGCAATTTTTTCTTCACCAAACAAGCAAATACTTGGATTTTCAATTTTATTTACCAAGCCCAAGCCCAAGGTCTCACCGATATTGCTTATACCTTTTAGCTTACAGTCTTTAACTGCATCAAAAAACGAAAGATCAAGGTAATTATTATAACCGATCGCTGCCATTTTTAGCAACTCTTTTTTGGGCGTCAGCCTTTTATCTATTTCTCGTAGCGCTGCAACCTGGTAGTTTCTAAAGTCAGAGTTGTTAATTTTTAGACTCTTTAGAAATTCAAAAATATTTTCAAATATTTTTATTGTTTCTATGGGCTCCGGGTTTTTAAGTGAATATAAACAAATTTCATTGTTAGTTCCAAAAACAACCCCTCCGCCATAGGCAGAAAGTTCATTTCTTATTTTACGCCAGATTAACTCTTGTTCAATAATAACCTTTAAAAGATACTTTTCATTTAATTCAATTCCTGTTTCTATGGCAAAGGCAACCGTACTAAGGGCATCCGTAATAAACAATTCCGACCTTGCCGCTCTTTTATTTTTCACAGGTGAACCGATTATTTCTTTGTTTTTTCTTAGGCTACTGTTTAGTTCTAATATTTTTTCCGTAACAAGGCTTTTTAAATCATTTCTACAAGATATTCCTGCTTTTAATTTTCCTTGTAAACAAATTGAATATTGTAATTGGTTCATATCATTAATATTTATATTTTGATTTTTCAAGACTTGGAAATACTCAATTCCGTGAAATAAATCCTTATAAAAATATCTAAGGGAGAGAGTCGAAAGAGCTCTGGCAATTGCAATATTCAGGTTCCCAACTCTGACTAAGTTTTTCATTTCAAATAATTGCTGTTTTTGGATGTCAACCAAATCAGCTTCAGATAAAACAAATTCCGAATTCAGAACTTTTTTTAAGTACTCAAAGAATATATCAACATCTTTTATTTCAATTACGGCACTTAGCATAAGCATTGGCACATGTAAACCATCCTCCATTATAACTTGAGGAGAAAAAGTCAAATCATAGTTTAAACCTTTTGACAGAAATAGATGTTCTGTTTTTATTTTCTCTTGAATCAAGCGTGAAAACAGTGTAATCAATGGAGAGAGTTCTTTGATTTGAAAATATATATTAAAATAAATTAAACTGTTATGTTTGTTCTCAATAAAAGAAATTTCGGTTTTATTGTTTTTATATAAAGAAATGTTTTTTTGTTCTTTTTTTATTTCATTTATATTTGTATGAGGGATATTGCCCTGTCCAAGTCCAAGACCGGATTTTAAATCTGCCTGACTTATTAGCCTGTTTCTTTGGCTTTTTAATTTTTTGTTATCCGTTAGCTTAACGGTTACAATCTGCTCTCTAAGTAATTTTTTTATGAATCTTTCAAAATATCCGCTTTTAATTTCATCGCCAAGTTTTTCTAAAATTTGAATATCCTCAAAAAGCTCTGAAAGGCTTAATCTCAGTTCAAGTCTTTCTAGTAGTTCAAGGGAAAGAACAATTCCAAAAGGCTTATATCCAAAATCCCGTTCGGTTAAAACAAAAGTTTTTTCTTGAATTACCGAGTACAGTCTATCATTGTTAACATTTCCAATTAATTCCCTAAAATGCCTTTTGTGAACGGTAGTTAATACCTCCTTTTCATAATTTGAAATTAATGCAAACAATGGAATATGTGAATCAGTATTAAAAATCAACTTACTGCCAAGTGGTTTTAAATCTTTTGCCGTTTTTTTGTTCTTGCCTACAATGGCTTTTGATAAAACCTCCAATGATAATCGATGTATTCTGTTGTCAGCAAAGTCTGTTCTTATCGCTGAAGCGTATGTCAATGACTCAGGCTTTGGAATGCTTACAGGGAAAATGTTAGAATCAGATCTTATTATGCTATTATATGGTGAGTATCGTTTTATATAATCCTTGCAGGGAGACCTGTTTATTGCTTCATCAATTAAAGTTAAGGCTTTTTCGGTATTAAAGCTTCCATACAGGCAAAAGATTGCATTTTCAGGTCTATAATGTCTTAAATAAAAATTCTTAATTTGATCGTTTGTCAAACCTTTCATTTCTATAGGGTTTCCTGCTCCATCACACAAATGATTGTGTTTAAAAAGTTTCCTTCTTAAAAGCCTTATAGCATGATAATCCAAGTCCTTGAACATGCTTTGCATTTCATTATATACAACACCGCCATACCCGTTTTTTTCAATACGGATGCCTTCTTTTGAAAACCAATAGGGATTGTCAAAGAACGTCGGTGAAAAGATACAGTTTAAATAAACCTGCATTATATTAAAAAAATCCTGCTCATTTCTGCTTGCAAAAGGATAAACTGTTCGATGAGGGTAAGTTATTGCGTTTAGATATGAATAAAAGTTGCCTTTTTGTAGTTCCATGAACACGTCTTCTGAGTTATAGCATTTAGATGAACAAAGAATCAAGTGTTCAAGAACATGGGCAGTACCCCTTTCGTTTGTGGAATAGGTGTTAAATCCACATGTAAATGAATTCTCTTTATCAGAGTTTGCAATAATAAAAACTCTTGCACCGCTTTTGTGTTTAAGCTGTGTTAATTCACTATCTAAATGACTAAGAATAATAGTTTTTTGAACCCTGAATGTATTTTCTGTCATAAGTGACCTCAAAAAAAGTCTTGCTTCCCAAGTTCGAGTCCTAGTCTACCGGGGAGCAAGACATTATTATTAATGATTATGCAGCATGGTTCGGATTTTGCCTGTTTTGATTCCGCCTACAAAATCCTCACCCTTGCCTTCCCTGATCATTCTATATGCACTTGCCATATGAACAATTGCCAAAAGCCATTCCTTGTTAAAGGTAAGGTTTTCTGCAACAAACCAGTTTCTGATATGATCTGGGTTTTGAGTAAAAATAAATATCCTGTAAGCTAGATTCCTTATGAACCGAACATAGCGCATGTCGTTTCTTTGCAGTGACAAAATTTTATCGACTTCTTCAAGGGATAGATAGTCCTTTTCTTCCAGATAAAACGCAATGTCCTCGGCACAATACCATAATGAAAGGGCGCTTTCGTGTTTTGAATACTCCCATAAAAAATATGCCGCCATCTTTGTAGAATTATAAATAAATGTATTATCCATAAAAATACAAACCTCCCTGAACCAGAAACACAAACTTAACTGTATTGAGATGCCAATTATTATCTACTCATCGGCTCCTCAACCCCTATCTCCGGGGATAATACTATAGATTATTCAATCTGGTTTTTGCGGTTCGTGTTCTGTAATACTCCCCAAACTCGTCAACCAGTTTTTGGTAATAACCTTTAGCAACTTCTTTTTCACCTTGTGCTTCTGCTATCCTACCTAAAAAATAATAACTGTCCACAAGGTATTCATTTTTAACGCCGTATTGGATTGCCGATTCAAAAGCAGCTTTTGACTCGTCGTGTTTTCCGTTATTATATCTGTTTAAACCGGTATTATAAAAATTCATTGCTGCTTTAGGGAAAACCTTATCCACTGCGTCGTTATATTCTTGTTTAAAATCTTCAGGAAGGGAATTTATGTCAATAGTTTTGAGTAACGCTGCTGCCTCCTCCGCGTTTCCATCTGAATAAAGTTGCATAACCTTGCTTAATTGCTGTGATTTTTCAAGAGCGGTTTGCTTTTTAGAAAGCTCTTCGTTCTTTGCCGCAAGCTCCGTGTTTTGTTTAGTAATCTCTTTTATTTTATTGTCTTTTTCTAATATATCCGAATCATACTTGCTCTGATTGTTTGTTATGGTCTGTTCAAGAGTTGCAACCTTTTTTTCAAGTTCCTGTGACTGACCAGGAGAAAGAAGAAAGTAAATTGCTGCCGCCGCACAGAGCGCACCCACAAAAAAAGCAATCAATTCACTTACAGGGAAAACGCCTTTTTTAGTTTTTGGTTCCGCCCTAAATGATTCATAGGTTGATGTTGGCGGCTTAGGACGCTGTTGAGCCTGAATGGGTGTAGGTTTAGCAACCTGCGGTCTGTCAGTTTTAACTTCAGGAGGCGCAATATTCATTGCCTTTCTGTAACGCAGTGCTTTTTCATTTTTTTTGTCAACTTCCAAAACCTTTTTAGTCAATTGAACTGCAAGGTCGTTTCTCCCATCTTTCATGTAACAAAGTGCTAGAAGGTTTTTTGCTTCAATCAGGTTTGGACTAAGCTCTATTGCCTTTTTAAGTTGAATGACAGCCATGTCCTCGCTGCGCTGTTTCATATAAATAAGCGCTTGATTATACATTCTGATTGCATCATTATACTTCTCCATTAAACGTGGATTGTCGTTTGCTTTTGATATGTATAAGGATGCTCTTTCGTCTTTTTTAAATGATGCGCTTATGATCCATTGCTTAAGTGCGTCGCCAAAACGACCACTCTCGTAATAAACAAGTCCCAGCAAGTCTCTGGCGTTAGTATTTCCCTTGTGAAATGCAATGCTCTTTAGTAGAGCATCCTCGGCACCGTTTAAATCCCGATCAATTGACTGTACAAGAGCTTTATTAAACAAATTTGCCGAAATATAATATGTTTTTTCAAAAATAGAAACCTCAAAGCCACATTCTAAACATTTATTTTCATCATTGGACAATTTACATCCACATCTTGGACAGTTCACGCCGCTCTACTCCTTATAAATTTACTGTTCCGATACCTTCTTATCCTTATCCGCCAACGACTGCAAGATGTCCATAAGGTCTTTAACCTCGTCTTTTTGAATTGACGCTTCGATGTCGTCAACTTCCAGCATAGGCTTAAACTCTTTTAATTCTTTATCAAAATCGATCATATTCTCACCTACCAGTTAATGAGATTCTTATTGTATTCTTAAATATTTATTAAATAGTAACAAAAGCTTCTACGGAGTATAGCTTTTGTTACTGTCCTTGTTCATTAATGATTAATTTTATTATATACCAGATGAATACAGTAATTCAATCATTTAATGTTTTTTTAATTATTAGAAATAGAATCCAACTGATTTTTAACCTTAACTAACATATCCTCATATTTAGCCTTCTTTTCTTTTTCCTCGTTTATAACGGCTTCCGGAGCTTTTTTGACAAAACCTTCGTTGGAAAGTTTACCGTTAACCCTTTGGACTTCTTTTTCCAGCTTCTCAATCTCTTTTTTAAGTCTCTCTATTTCCTTTTCAAAATCCACAAGCTCGCTTAAGGGAAGGAAAATGGTTGCATCCGCAATTTGAACTGCAACATTGTCTTTGCCAAATGTTTCTGAATTGTTCCAAACAACAGTTTCGCTTGCAAATGCAAGGTTGTTAAAGAAAGTTCGTCCTTTTTCAAATATATCTCTTATTTCAACTTTCTCAGAAAAAACATTTACAGAGGTTTTCTTTGAAGGTGGAACATTCATTTCCTTGCGAATATTACGAATTGCCCTAACCGCTTCCTTAATGATGTCAATTTCCTTTTCGTTTGTTTTAAAGGCATGTTCTTCATTGTAGGTTGGCCAAGCAGAAAGCATAATTGTTTCTTCATTAGTACATGAGTTAAATATTTCCTCTGTGATAAACGGCATAAACGGATGAAGTAGCTTTAGGGTATTTGTAAGCACATACATTAATGTCCAAAGTGCCGCGTCTCTTGTTTCATCGTCCTTGTTATAAAGCCTTGGCTTAACCATTTCAATATACCAGTCGCAATATTCATCCCATAGGAAATCATATACCTTTTGAGCAGCAATTCCAAATTCGTACTTATCAAGGTTTACTGTTACTTCTTTTGCAAGGGTGTTCACTTTAGATAAAATCCATTTATCAGCGCTTGTAAGGTCTGACACAGATGCTTCCTTAATTTCTTCCTGAACATTCATAAGCACAAACCTTGATGCATTCCAAATTTTATTGCAGAAGTTTCGGCAAGCTTCAACCTTTTCGATATAGAAACGCATGTCATTTCCAGGAGAAGTATTAGAAATCAACATGAATCTAAGAGCATCAGCGCCGTATTGGTCAATTACCTCAAGGGGATCAACACCGTTTCCAAGAGACTTGCTGAACTTTCTGCCCTCTGAATCTCTGATAAGCCCATGAATGAGTACGTCTTTAAAAGGAATTTTGTCTGTGTGTTCAATGGCGGAAAACACCATTCTAACAACCCAAAAGAAAATAATGTCATAAGCCGTTACAAGTACATCAGTTGGATAAAAATATTTCAAGTCTTGCGTTTCATGAGGCCAGCCTAATGTGGAAAACGGCCATAAAGCGGAGCTGAACCATGTATCAAGAGTATCTTCGTCCTGTACAACATTTGAGCTTTTACATGCAGGGCATTGATGTACATCTTCTTTTGAAACTATTGTCTCACCGCAGTCCTTGCAATAGTATGCCGGAATTCTATGACCCCACCAAAGCTGACGAGAGATACACCAGTCTC
>CAZTAY010000003.1:49756-50440 GCA_964611655.1 uncultured Eubacteriales bacterium | reverse complement strand
ATGATTTTTGCTTTTTACTTTTATTAGCCTTAAAATTAAAGATTAAACATATTACAGTGAACACAGCAGACAAAGAGTAAATTATGTATAGGGGAGTTAACAACTCATAGCCGTCATATATACCAAGCCATTGTAGAACTATATAAACAAAAACTAATGAAAAAAGAAAGTAATCTAGCAAAACCAAACATTTTCGTGGTTTATTTCTCGCAAAGCTTAACGCATATAGAATGACAAGAGGAGGTATAAGCATTAATGACAAGGTGTCTAGAATATTAAGCAACACGCTGTATGGGTTCATTATTGAAATGATATTGAATTCCAAAGAAGTCCATATACTGCTTACAATTACTATAAGTGAAAATTTCATTGGTAGATAACCCACAGGCGAATTATAAAGTTTTAAAAATATAGACGCAATAAAAGAGACAATGCCTGCAAAGATTGCAAAAATAGAAATAAAAATCCAAGGACCATGAACTTCAAGCATCCTTCTATACAAAGCCCAAACTTCGCCTGTGTAAATTTGGGTAAAAAAATTGTTGTATGCGTTGTCTAAATTATTTTCATATATATTTGTTAATTCAATTGTTATGTGATCATTAGTAGATATACTAGGAGTATAAAATATGTCCCATTTATTACCTGCTGATTTAGAGATAGGCAAATAAGTCCCTTTTTCAC
>CAZTAY010000003.1:0-49746 GCA_964611655.1 uncultured Eubacteriales bacterium | reverse complement strand
ACCAAATGAATATATCATATCATTATTTTTTAATACTTTTACTTTGAGATTGTGTATTCTAAAAAACATCCTAGAATTTAAAGCTAAATCGTTGTCGAAATGACCCTTTAGAATTAATTTATCCCCATCATGTACACTTATAAAGGTATCATCTTTTAGTTCTTTGGGCTCTGAACCTGGGGTTTGATAAGTACCTATAAAATTAATTTTTCTAAGACTGAATTTTGTTTGGTGATAAACACTTTCTGCGTTAAATAGAATTATAACAAATATGATAATTATTATAAAAAGGAAAATCAAAAGAAAAAAAGGTAGCCTGATATTAGAGTTTTTCAAAAAATTCCCTCTTTTCAGTCAATATCAAAACAAACGCTATATTTTTAAACAAGCATTAAAAGTTTCGTTGTCATAGGCTACAAGATAGACATATATATCACTATTTGATAAAAAGTCCTTAATTGCAGTTATAGCAACTTGAATCGCCTGTTTCTTGGGATAGCCGAAAGCCCCTGATGAAATTATAGGAAATGAGATACTCTTTAGACTATATTGTTCTGCTAATTTCAGAGAATTTAAATAACAATTTCTCAGCAATTGTTGTTCGTTTTGGTTACCTCCTGACCATATTGGTCCGACTGTGTGAATTATGTACTTTGCAGGCAAAGAAAATCCTTTTGTGATTTTTGCTTGACCCACTTCACAGCCTCCAAGGAGTTTACATTCTATTAATAGTTCAGGCCCTGCTGCACTGTGGATTGCTCCGTCAACTCCGCCTCCTCCAAGTAGTGATTTATTGGCCGCATTTACAATTGCATCAACTTGCATTTGTGTTATATCATTTTTTACAATTTCGAATGGCATAAAGTCACATCCTTTTAATATGTATCGAAATAAACAAATAAAAAATTAACCTGTACTGGGTATTTTATTGTTTTTGACAAAAAATAAAAAACCTTCGTAAAATTCTGCACATAAACACTAACTTGAATGCAGAAATAGGAAGGTTTTTTTTAATACAAAGTAGCAAAACACTGTGTTCCGTAAATCCCATAACCATTTGTTCCCTGGAATATACCAACACCAAGGTATTCAAGTTCTGGGTTCAGAATATTGGCTCTGTGCCCCGGAGAATCTAGCCATCCTTTGACAATATCCTCCGCTGTGTTGTAGCCTGCTATAATGTTTTCCGCAGCATGTGAAAATGTTATACCTGCGTTATTCATTCGGTCAAAAGGCGACAAGCCTTCAGGGTTTGTATGATTAAAATAATCCCTATCGTGCATATCTTTGCTGTGCGCTCTTGCAACATTAGCTAATTCATCGCTCCATAATAATGGAGAAAGACCTTCTGCAATTCTGGCTTCGTTAGTAAGATCAAATACACGTTTTTCAATTTGTGAAGTAACGTTTTGTGTGTCTGGAGCTTGAAATGGCTCTGGTTTTTGCTCCTTATTTTCGGATGTTTCAGGTTTTGAATTAAGCTCGGTAAATTCATAACCTATGCTGTCAACAGGCAAGCCATAGGTAGTATATGCTCTGTAAAGCAGGGAACAAACCTCTGCTCTTGTAAGCGGGGATTCAGGTCTGAAAAAACCGTTTGCTCCAACCATTAAGTTGTTTTTAACAGCAACGGAGACCATGCCTTTTAAATCAGGATCAAATTCACCTGCATCTTTAAAGATGCTTAGTGGCGTGATATCTGCATCTTCTCCAAGATATTTAGGGTCATAGAAATATAAAACTGCTAGGGCAAAAGCCGCGTCCTCACGAAGCATAGGTTCACTTGGGACAAAGGTATGATTTTCATAAGGAAGAATATAGCCATTTTTGACACATAATAAAATATTGTCATAAGCCCAATGGCTTTGAGGAACATCATTAATATATAGGTTAGCGTTATCAAAACCGCAGTTTTTTGCTTTTTCGGAAGTGCTCGCAAGTTTATATGTGTTAACAAGCATTGTGGAAAATTCGGAACGTGTTATATATCCGCTTGGATTAAACCTTCCGTCAGGCAATCCTTTAATAGCACCTAAATTTTTCATGTTCATAATTTCACTATATGCCCAGTGATTCTCTGGTAGATCAGTAAAAATAGAGGCAAAGGCGCAATTAGATAAAAGCAAAGAAATAATAGTTATTAAAATAATCTTTTTCATTTATTATGCCCCTTTTCTTTTCGTATTTTAATATATTCTAACAATTAATCAGCATAAAGTCAAATAGCACAATAGAACATGACTATAGTCTAAAATATATACAAATTGTAATTATTTATAGCTATTTAGACAATGCAGTAGGTATAGCATTCATTAACGCAAGTTCTTCTCTTTTTAGCAAATCTATACATTTTACTCTATAACGCTCAGCTATTTCTTTTGTTGAACTGATAAGGTGACCTGCCATAAAAATTTGGTTTGGACGGATTAATCTGAAAATTTCGTCAATCTTTATAATTTTGCCGCTGTAAATAGCATTTAAATCGTCGCTGTTGTGACAGCATGGAGTTGGACCTATAACATAATCCACTTCACTTAATGCCTCATACATGTTTTCAGATTCCTTTATAACCTTTTTTTCATATCTATCAAAACCATATCTGGTAACTGAATGGCCATCTTTTTCAAGTAACTCAGAAAGATAAATATTTCTCTCATCCCCGCCTAAAACGGCGAATTTTTTGCGCTCCAAACCGATCCCTCCGTATTGTATATAGTCATAAAATATTATATTCAATCACTCATGAATTGTGAAAAGAGCCCATATTAAATGTTTTTTTAAAAATCGAGTAATCTGGCGTTAAGCCAAGCAACAAATTTGATAATAAAATAATAATATATTTCAGATATATTTTTCTACTAGATTGGGGTTAAATCAATTTTATTTTTAAAGAATAGTCACAGAATTAGAAAACTATACAGTATGTAGAGTGTTTTTTCGCGGAAGTACCCATACAAGGAGGTATGGTAAATGACCATGAAGTTGCTATGCCGAAAATAAATGATCTTACTGTGCTTAATTTTAAGTTTTGTGACTATATAGATAATTCAATTGAAAATTGGATGTAGCAAACTTGTTTGTGTAAGACGATTATCAATTGAATTAAGCGCCCTGCCACAAGAGTGTTTCGTTTCAATTTAAACCGAAGCAGCTATAGAAAAATAAATGTAAGAGGTTTGCTTATTTTTTATTTGTCAATATTGCAAACCACTTTATAATAAAATATCATAATAAGAGGTGCGTTATGTGCGGAATAACAGGCTTTTGCAACTATAATCAGGACTTTTTTTCCGAAAAAGAAAGATGGCTTGAAATACTGGAGGATATGAAAGTCTCACTTAAAAAAAGAGGACCTGACGAGTCAGGTGAATATTTGGATTCAAACTGCGCACTTGGTCATGCAAGGCTGGCGATTATTGACCTTAAAACAGGAAAACAACCTATTACAAAGAAAGATTCGGGACGAACCTTTTCAATTGTTTATAACGGTGAACTATATAATATGAAGGAACTGCGAGAAGAACTGATTAATGAAGGCTGTTCTTTTGATACAAACAGTGATACAGAGATTATTTTAAACGGATTTATGAAACATGGTGTTGAGTTTGTCCATAAGCTTAACGGTATTTTTGCTTTTGCGGTATGGGATTCAGAGAATCTTTACTTGGTCAGAGACAGAGCTGGAATCAAGCCTTTGTTTTATTCCATTATAGACGGCTGTTTTGTTTTTGGTTCTGAATTAAAGGCATTACTTGCATATCCAGGCATTGAACCAATTATTGACAAAGACGGACTATGCGAAATTTTTGCAATTGGACCTGCAAGAACTCCTGGTGGCGGTGTGTTTAAGAACATTTCGGAATTCCCACCAGGTCATTTTGGGGTATTTACTAAAGCGGGGCTGTTTGTAAATAAATACTGGGACGTAGAAAGCAAGGTTCATACGGATAGCTATGAAGAAACTATTGAAAAGACAGCATTTCTTGTTAAGGACGCAATTAAACGCCAGATGGTTTCCGATGTGCCTATCTGCTCTTTGTTATCAGGGGGACTAGACTCAAGCATTGTAACAAGTGTTGTGGCAGCAGAGCTTAAGGAAAAGGGTGAAGTGCTTAGCACATTCTCATTTGACTTTGAAGGCAATGACGAGCATTTCAAGGCAAATTCCTTCCAGCCTGAAAGGGACAGACTGTGGGTTGACAAAATGGTTGATTACTGTAAAACAAACCATTCTTACCTGACTTGCACAACAAGGGATATGTTTGATGCCCTCTATGAGGCTGTAGATGCAAAAGACCTACCAGGTATGGCTGATGTAGATTCCTCCTTACTGTATTTCTGCAAGAAGGTTAGAGAACATAATAAAGTTGCATTAACGGGCGAATGTGCCGACGAGGTTTTCGGCGGATACCCCTGGTTCCACAGCAAGGAAGCCTTTGAAACGGAAGCTTTTCCTTGGAGCAGGGACTTATCTCCAAGAAAAACAATATTATCAGATGAAATGCTTAAAATGCTTGATATTGACGATTATTCAAAACAAAGATATATGGAAACAATATTAAAAGTACCAAAATTAATGGGTGAATCAAAGGAAGAATCGAGACGCAGAGAAATTGCTTATTTGAATTTAAAATGGTTCATGACAACATTGATTGACAGAATGGACAGAGTCAGCATGTATTCGGGGCTTGAAGCAAGAGTGCCCTTTGCGGATCACAGAATAATTGAATATGTGTTTAACATTCCTTGGGATATGAAATGTAAGGATGGTGTGGTTAAAAACCTTTTAAGAGAAGCGGGCAGGGGTTTGCTGCCTGATGAGGTTCTATTTAGAAAGAAAAGTCCATTCCCAAAAAGCTATAACCCGGTCTATGAACAGCTTCTATCAGAAAGACTAAACGAAATTATATCAGATGGCACATCACCTGTGCTTGATATTATAGACAAAGAAAAACTTAAATCTTTTATTGCGTCTCCTAAAGACTATGGCAAACCTTGGTTTGGACAGTTAATGGCAGGACCTCAAATGCTTGCGTATATTATTCAGATTGAATATTGGATGAATAAATATAAAGTTAAAATAGAAATCTAAATCTTCTTTTTAATTCATCTTCTTTTAGGTCGTGTTCCGACCAACAATTTTTGGTTGATATTACGCAATTCTTTATCATCAGTTCCTGCATTATTTTTTCTTTTAGAGTCGTTGAATCTTCCTCGAATGGCAAAAATCAAGCTCCAAAATATTGCCTTTCAATTAATGGGAACACATCCTAGTAAATCATATTTATTGCCAAATACCGGTGTCACTTATGTGAATGCCGGTATTTGGCGTGAGAGTAATAAATATTTAATATTAAATTAGTCGGCTTTTGTTGTAAATTCCTTTTTGATTTGCTATACTATTGAATAGTTTTTTTAATAAGTATGACTAAATTAAAATCAATTGGTACAATTTAAACGTATAGCAAATGCATGGGAGTGTAATTATGTTAAAAAATGAGAAAAAGAAGGCAGTAAAGAAAAAGGTTAGCCCTGCCCTTAAGTTCTTTTCGATTGTTTTTACTGTTGTTGTATTGTTCGTTTTTGTGTCCGGGATTGCAGTGCTGGGTTATATTATAAGCAGACCTTCTAATCAGTTAGTTATTAAACCAAATCAAGGGAACAACAGTGGAAAGAAAAACGAAGATGGATTTGGAATACCCTTTATAGATCCTGTAAAATCAAAAACTAATTTTGTTTTATATGGTGTTGATGCGGATGACTCAAGAACGGATACTATCATGGCAGGATGTTTTGACAGGGATAAAATGACTCTTAATTTGTTGTCAATCCCTAGAGACACAAGGGTTACAATGCCTGAGGACAGAAGAAGGATATTAAAGGAAGAAGGTCATTGGACACCTGATGTTATGAAAATTAACGAGGTTCATGTTTGGGCTAGAGATCATGCCATAGAATTTTGTCAACTTCAGCTTGAAGAGCTATTGGGAGTTAAATTTGACTACTACGCTGAAATCAGTACTAAGGCTTTCAGAGAGATTATAGACACCATAGGTGGTGTCGAAATGACACTTGAAAGAAGTTATAAATACTATGACCCAACTCAAAACTTACGTATTAACCTCTCTCCTGGAAAACAGGTTTTAATGGGTGCGGATGCGGAAGGTTTTGTTCGTTACAGACATGACTACAGAGACGGGGATATGCAAAGAATAAAGGTTCAGCAGTTGTTTATGTCAGAGCTATTAAAACAAGTCTTGGATAAGGATACTTTCGTTGAAGAGGCTCATAATTATGTTAGAACAGTTTTGAACAATGTAAAAACAAACCTTAACCTTGACGAGGCTCTTCCTTATTTAAAATATATAACAGAGTTTAAGGCAGAAAACTTCAATACATTTGTTTTGCCTGGTGAAGGAAAATATATAGGAGATATTTCGTATTTCATTGTTGATGAATCGGAACTGTCAGATGTGGTACAGGAAGTATTCTACGGTGTTAGCAAGGATGTAATACCTATTTACAGCAAAGATTTAAGCATTGAAGTTTTAAATGGCGTGGGCAAAACAGGGCTTGCGTCTTACATAAAGGATAAAATGGTTGAAGCAGGGTATGAAAAGGTGACCATAGACGACTTTGAAGGCACAAAGAAAGACAAAACAAGGATATATGTAAAGAAAAACGGTTATGGCAAAGACCTTCTAGCTATGTTCCCTACAGCAGAAATTATTGTTGATAAGACAAAGATAACCGGAAAAACAGATATAGTAATTGTAATTGGTAAAAACGATTCTGATATGAAAGAGGCAACAACCCAGCAATAGGTATTCCACCAGAACCGGATTTATCTTGGACTTGACTTGGATTTGGAGGTAGTAATGATTGCTTATAAAAGATTTATTTTCGCATATATATTTGTTGTAATAGTCCTTACCCTTTCTTTTAATGTATATGCAGCCCCTGAAAGCTTGCTTTATGAAACAAAAGAAAAGCAAACTATTACTGACGGAGTTGTGTATGAAAAAAGCACACGGCTTTACGACAGAGGCTGGACATATATTCATGCACTTATAATTGATATTACAAATCCAAATGTAAAATTGGATGTATTAGAAAGTCCAAGTGAATATGGTATTAAACACTCGGTTGAAAACCTTGCAAGGAGTAGCGGCGCGCTTGCAGCTGTTAATGGTGATTTCTTCGGAACAGGAGAACCACGATCTTCTATGGGAATTGTAGTTAGAGACGGAAAGATTAACGCAACAAGAAATTATTACAACTTGGAAAAAAATAATTATGCGGGTATTTATATTGACTCTAATAACAATCCGTTTATTGATTACCTTAAAATTAAGTATATTGGATTTTTTGGGGCGAATACGGCAAGAATACAACTTGATTCAAAAAATAAGGTTACACCGTCAACAACAAGACCAATTTATTTTGATAGAAGTGCCGCAACGTCAACGGCAGACTTGGACAAGCGTACAAAAGATTTATCCAAGATCGTTGTAACAGGTGACACCATTTCTTATGTTTCAGCTCCCGGAGAAACAGTCAATGTACCTGAAAATGGGTATGTAATTGTTCTTGATAAAAAAACAGCCGACGCTGATATAAAATATTTCCATGTAGGTGATAAAGCTTCATATCAGGAGTATTACACCTTTTCCGGAATTCCGGATAAAACTTTAGATTCAATTAAATTAGGACTTAGCGGTGGTTCAAAGATATTACAGGCTGGAGTAACCGTTGAGGACGGACTTATAATTGAAAAAACAGGACGGCCTTCCAGGACAATTGTTGGTCTTAACAAAGAAAGAACACAGCTGATTATTCTCACTGCTGATGGCAGAACTTCAAGCGTAGGGCTTACCCATTATGAATGTGCGGAGGTTATGAGGGAATATGGCGCTTATGACGCTTTTCACCTTGACGGCGGTGGTTCAACCACGTTTATTTCAAGGAATGAAGGTGAATCTGAAATTTCCCTGCGTAATATAGTTTCAGATGGAAATCAAAGACGAGTTGCCAATGCACTGGGTGTTTTTTCAACCAACCAAACGGGCAGCCTTTCAGGAATGGTTATTTCCGTGAACAATAAAAAGGAAAATATTATAATGATGGCAGGTCGTGGTTATACTATTGATGCAAAAGGTTATGACCAAAACAGAAATCCTGTGCCTGCTTATAATGTTTCTTATTCATCTAGCGGAATTGAAGGAACGTTTAATGGCAATGTTTTTACCCCTAAGACTAGCGGAGTTGGAAAAATAATCGCTTCAAGCGCAGGGGTTACCTCTGAAATTGATGTAAAGGCAGTTTCAGCAGCTTCAGCCCTTAAATTAAACCCTACAGGAATTTCTACAAAGAACGGTCAAAAGACTGCAATCAAGGTTCGACTTGTAAATGAGGATGGTTATTATATTGACTTGAACCCTTCTCAGGTTTCTTGGTCAGTTTCCCCAAGTATTGGCCTTTTTGACGGAAATGGAGTTTTTACTGCAACCAGTAAAGGCAAAGCAGTTATTACCGCAAGCTACGGTGGACTAACGGGACAGGCATCTGTTGCTGTTGGCACAACCGCTTCTACAGTTGAAAGCTATGAAACGGATTCAGGACTTTTGTTTACACCTTATCCAACAACCATTAATGGTTCTGTTTCCTATTCAAACGAGGCAAAAGACAAGAGCCGTTCGGTTAAATTGACTTATACATTTTTACCAAACCAGACCAAAGGTCAATCTGCAAGCATTGATTACAAAAACTCATCAGCAAGTATTCTACCAGGATATCCTGTTGGATTAGGTATGTGGGTTAAGTCTGATGCATCAGGTTATGAAATAAAAATGAATATTAAGGATTCAGCAGGAAAAGTAACTAATATTGATTTTAAATCACCTCTGACTGTAAACGGCTGGAAATATGTATACGGCTCTGTGCCTGAAAATGTTGCTTATCCAATAGCACTGGATAAAATATATGTTATTGCACCCAAAACGGCAACTACAAAAACAAGCGATATACTAATTGACAATATTATGGCTGAATACTTAACCTCTCCTGACTCTGGGGTTTATGTAACCGGTGGTGTCAAAGATCCAATGAGAAAAGAGTTTGCAGCCGCTCCTGAACAGGGTGAAACGGAGATTGCTGTTTTTGGCCCAACTGCTTGGAAAACAAATGAGCTTGCATCTGTTGTATTGACACAAGCACTTGCAAAAATGCAGATGAATGCAGAAGCAATTGCTTTTGCAGGTTATACAAAGGTCAATCAGGGCATTACTAAGCCTTGTATTCAATGGTTGGATCGGTATGAATTAAACGGCACAGGTAATATTACAACAATTTCCCTTGCAACATCTAAGGGTGGATTGAGACTTACAAATGCACAGCAATGGCGTTCTCTGCAAAACGATCTGAATAATATGACAAAGAAGAATATTGTTATATTAACAAACAAGGATATTTGGAGTCAGAATGACGGTTTTTCAGATTCTAGGGAAAGGGATATTTTCCATAATCTTCTGAAACAACATAGGGAACGAACAGGTGCAAACATCATTGTTGTTGCAGGATGCACTTACGAAACAAAAGTTAATGCTGTAGATGGTATAAGATATATAACCCTTAACGGTTTGCTTAGCAAAACTTATGACCTAAACAATGATTATTATGTATTAAAGATACGGGCAACTGCTGATAATATGAGTTATGATTTACAACCAATCTACAAAAACAATTCACTGACGGAGACTACTGCAAGTGATACAAAGACAGCTCCGCAGGAACCAATGGATGATGTTCCTTTTGTAGATTAAGTTCAATTCTTGGAGGATAGCATGAAAAAATTAAACACCCTTGCAAAAGCTGTTGTTCCAATGTTTGTAATATTATTACTTCTTGCGTTTGCTGTCGTGGATAAGGCAGGTGCTTCAGCCGATGGGCTTGGCTCACAAAACGATCCCCTTTCAACCAAATCATATGTGGACAGCCGTATAGATGAGGTTATAAGGCTGATAGGCTCTTCAGAGGATTCTCCTCTTAGCTCGGAGTTTATTGCAAGTCAGGTTCAAGAGCTTATTTCGGAGGCTGTTGGCTCAAAAGGCTTGTCATTTGTACCTGTTAAGGTTCAAATGGGCCAATCAATCATTTGCGGCGAAGGCACAGAACTTATTATGCGAAGCGGTGATGGATACGCAATTGCTTTAGTTGATAAGATTGTCAACGCTACAAGCGGAACAGATATAGCCAACAACGCAAAAATACCTAAAAACAACCTTATGATTTTCCCAAGAGATGACGGAAGAGGTATCAAGGTTGTTAATGATGCTTGGTTCATGGTAAAAGGAAGCTATAAGGTTCAATAGGCCTAATGTTTGCTTTTAAAAGAATATTTAGAGAATAGCCGCTGATTTAATCAGCGGTTTTTACCATTCTTATTCTAGGCATCGGTTTAAAATGACATACTGAATGGTTAGGAGTTAGATATGTCAGAACATATAGCAAAAGCCAATACAATGGCTAAAGATACAATTATTTATATGCTTGCAAAAGGAACAGAGGGTATCTTTGGCATAGTAACCATCTCTTTATATACATATTATTTTGTGGAAAGTGATTATGGAAGATATGCTGTGCTTAATACAACATCGCAAATTCTGTCCATGCTATGCATACAATGGCTTTTGCAATCAGGAATGAGATACATAAACGACTATGATGTAAAAGGCAAACTTGACGCTTTTTATTCCACTACCTTCTGGGCGTGGTTAACAACCAATGCTCTGTTTTCGTTAGTATTTACCATATTAATTATTGGTCTGTCTGCACTTTTTCGAAATTCTGGGTTCTTTTCTGACTATCCGGTTAGCCTGATGTTTTTAATGATAGGTGTTTTTATATCTTATAATACATCACAGCTATTAACTGCGCTGCTTGCAGCAAGGCGAAAGGTCAAACTAAATCTTATTCTGTCTATGTTGTCCATAATAGGCAGATTATTAGCACTCATTCTAATGGTTGCGTTGTTTGGTTCAAGAATTGAATGGATTTTTGTAAGCAATATAATATTCGATGCTGTAATTTCTATAGTTGCGGTTATTCGATTAAATATGATAAAATACATAAGCTACAAAAATAAATCAAAAGAAACATTAAAAGAGTTTTTTTCCTATGGTTTTCCTTTAATAGGAAACCTAATTACTACAACCACCCTAAATAACTCTGATAAATACATTATTCAGGGGTACTTGGGCAATGCGGAAGTTGGGATTTATTCACCAAACTATACCCTTGTCTCAACCTCTTTTACAATGATATCAACTGCTGTTATGAGAGGAAGTTATCCCACCATACTAAGAACCCACAGCGAAGGCAAAAAAGAGCTTACGGAAAAGCTCATTTCTAAGGCCGTCAGAAATTATTTGCTTATTAGTGTGCCGGCGGTAACAGGCGTATGGGCTATGGCTGAATCAATGACCGTTTTATTCCAAGAATCTTTTAGAAGCGGATATAAGGTTATGTTTTGGGTGGCGCTTGGTATGTTGTTCTTGGGGCTTACGGAATATAGTAACAAAATTTGGGAGCTAAACTCCAACACCAAAATGATTTTTAAAAACAGTCTAATTGGCGGAATTGTTAATGTGGTTTTAAACCTTCTGCTGATTAAAGGTTATGGATATATTGTGGCAGCATATAGTACCTTTGCAGGTTTTTTCGTATATTTTCTATTATCAAAGTATAAAAGCAGGAAATATTTTAAATGGTCGTTAGGTTTGAAGACTTATGCATCAATTCTTGGAAGCTCTGTTATTATGGCATTGGTTCTAAGACTTCTGCAGACCTATTATCCGCCGGATAAGGTTCTTGTGTTTGCTTACATTGCTCTAGGGGCTTTAATCTACGTTGCACTGATCGTAGTCTCTGGTGAGGTTAAAGAAGAAATAAACACTATTAGTATAAAATTAAAAAGTAAAAAGGGGCAATAACGCTCTTGTACAATTGGAATTCGGAGGACTCTTTAAATGAAAAAAATTTGCATTGTCGGACTTGGTTATATAGGATTGCCCACTGCGGCAATGTTTGCATCAAAAGGATTTACAGTAGTAGGTGCTGACATTTCAGAAAAGGTTGTGGACGAGCTTAATAGGGGTAAGATCACTATTGAAGAACCAGGTCTTGATGAAATAGTAAAAAATGCTGTGGAAAGCGGTAACTTAAAAGGCAGCCTTACACCTTGCCATGCAGATGCGTTTATAATCAGCGTTCCAACGCCTATTGAGGCGGACAAGTCGGCTGATGTTTCATATGTTGAATCGGCTACCAAGGCAATTGTGCCTTATGTAAAAAAAGGCAATATTGTAATTCTTGAGTCAACTTCACCTCCCGGAACTGTTGAAGAGCTTATGATGCCTATACTTTCAGAAACTGGTTTAATCCCCGGCGAGGATATTTATCTAGCACACTCACCGGAACGCGTTATCCCGGGAAATATTCTATTTGAGCTGGAAAACAACGACAGAGTTGTTGGAGGGGTTAACGAAAAATCCTCAATTGCTGTTCGTGATTTATATGCTTCAATCGTAAAAGGCAATATATATTTAACTGATGCAACAACCGCTGAGATGTGTAAACTCATGGAAAACACATTCAGAGACGTTAATATTGCACTTGCAAACGAACTTGCAAAAATTTGCGAATCCCTTGGCATAAATGCATGGGAAGTTATTGAACTGGCAAATAAACATCCTAGAGTTAATATTCATCAGCCAGGTCCTGGCGTTGGCGGACACTGCATTGCTGTTGATCCCTGGTTCGTTGTTGAAAAGGCGAAAGGGCTTGCAAGGCTGATTCATCTTGGAAGAAATATAAATGACTCAATGCCACATTATGTACTGAAAAAAGCTGAAACTTTGCTTGGAGGAGTTAGGGGCAAAAAGATATTGATTATGGGAGCTTCCTATAAAGCGGATGTGGATGATATGCGAGAAAGTCCATCCCTTGAATTGGCGCATCTGCTTAAAGACAAGGGCGGCAATGTTGTAGTTATCGATCCTCATGTTGAGGAGTTTGCACAGGCTTTTGATAATATAGAGGAAACCGCAAAGGGAGCTTCACTTATCGTGCTTGCGGTTAATCACAAAAAGTTTAAGCAAATTGAATATGCAACTGTTGCAAAAGCAATGTCAGAGCCTAACTTCATTGACACAAGAAATTTCATGGGCAGAGAGAAGGCAGAGACGGCAGGCTTTAATTATGTGTTACTAGGTGCTTCCAAATGAGGAATTGTCTTATAATTGCCAATCAGTTTCCGCCAATGGGTGGCTCTGGTGTCCAAAGAACCTCAAAATTTGTTAAATACCTGCGTGATTTTGGCTATAATCCCATTGTGCTAACAAGGGATGTTGGTAGAATGCCACTAAAGGACGAATCACTACTAAATGACATTCCAAAGCAAGCAAAGGTATATAGAACAAATCCTAAAGACTTAACAGAATGGCGTGGAATTTTTGGACTTGTTGGCAAAGTGATTGCAAGAAAGATTTTAATTCCTGATGCAGAAGTATTATGGGCAAGGTTAAGCAGGAAAAAGGCAGTTGAAATTATTAAAAACGAAAATATAAATATTATATACACAACTTCTTATCCCTACAGTGACCATTTGCTTGGACTTTATATAAAACAAAGCTTGCCCCATATAAAATGGGTTGCTGATTTTAGGGACGAATGGACAAATAATCCTTATACACTGGATTCACCCCATAATGGATTTAGAACTAAAACTGAAAAGCGTCAGGAATTGGATGTGCTTTTAAATGCTGATGCGGTGATTGCAAACACACCTGTAATGCGTGAAAATTTCATTAAGATTTGTCCTCAGGTCAAAGACAAGATTTGTGATATACCAAACGGTTATGACCTTGACGACTTTTTGGGCATTGAAAAGCCTACAATGCCTAACGAGAAACTAACAATAACTTATGTTGGTTCTCTCTATGGCAGAAGAAAGCCTGATCCCTTTTTTGAAGCCTTAAAACAGCTAAGGGACGAAGAAAAAATTGACTGCTCCAAGCTCTCCGTACGTTTTATAGGAAATTATAAGCAAGAACAGTTCATGGAAAAGATTAAAAGCTATGGTCTTTTGGATACTGTTTCAGTTATAGGTTATATTCCACACAGAGAATGTCTTGAAAAACTGGTTGAGTCTGATTTGTTGCTTATAATTGAAGGCACAGGCAGGGGCGCAGAGGCTTTTTACACAGGCAAGATATTTGAATACATGAACTCTGGAGTACCTGTAATGGCGCTGCTTCCGGATAAGGGAGTTGCTGCAGATCTTATGCGAAAGACTGGAATCGGCAGAACGGCGGACACGGATAATATTCCGGGGATTAAAGAAAATTTTCTATGTTTTTATAATGACTGGCTAAAAGGGGACATGTCAATTTCTCCTGATCATGAACTAATCAAGAGATTTGAAAGGCGAGAGCTTACGAAAGAGCTTTCTGAAATATTTAACAGCCTGCTCTAATTTGGAGGGTTTTATGAAGGTTGTACATCTAATAAGCGGAGGCGACATTGGCGGTGCTAAAACCCATGTTCTTTCTTTGATTGAAGGTCTAAATAAGGAACAGGGCATCGATGCAAAGCTATTGTGCGTGATGGAGGGCGATTTTGTCAAAGAAGCAAAAGAGCGTTCCATACCCGTTAAGGTTATTGTTCAACGAATGAGATATGATTTCAAAGCCATTAAAAAAATGGCAGCTTATATTAAAGCGGAGGAATTTGATATTATCCATTGCCATGGGGCAAGGGCTAATTTTATTTCGCTTTTTCTAAGACTGTTCGTTAAAAAACCTATGATTACAACCATGCACAGCGATTATAAACTGGACTTCCAGAACAGCAGATATAAACAGTTTTTCTATATGCCTGTTAATGCTTTTGCGCTGCACAGGATTAAGTTTATCATTGCAATAACAGAGAACTTCAAAAAAATGTTGACTTCAAGGCGATTTAAACCTGAAAATATATTCGTGGTATATAACGGTCTTGACTTTGATGAACAAGTTCCAATAAAAAGCAAGGACGAATTTTTAAGCAGCTATGAAATTGATGTCAGCAACAATCTTCTAATAGGAATTGCAAGCAGGTTTCATCCTGTTAAGGGTGTGGATTTATTTTTAAAGGCTGCTAAGGAATTTTTAGATAGAAACAAAGACAGCAACGTGACCTTTCTTCTGGCAGGATCGGGTCAATTAATGGATTCATATAAACAGTATGTCCAAAACAATGACCTAAGCCGTCATATCAGATTTTTGGGGTATGTGGAGGATGTTTACTCTTTCCTTGGGGCAATAGACATTAATGTCCTTTCCTCATACAGCGAAAGCTTCCCCTATTCTTTATTGGAGGGGGCTAAGATGCAAAAAGCAACTATCAGCTCTGACGCAGGAGGAATTCCGGAGATGATTGAACATGAATCATCGGGACTTTTATTTCCGGTTGGAGATTATAACAAGCTAGCAGAGAGCATGGAAATACTAGTGAATGACAGGGAGTTAAGAAATAGGCTTGGGGAAAGGTTTTATGAGCGTGCAAGGGACAAATTTTCTCTTAAAAACCTAGTTCTTTCCCATAAAAAAATCTATACAACTATTCTAAAGGAGCAGAAGAAATGAAGATATTAGATGAAAAGGGAAAACTGTTTGGTATAATCAATCTTATCGATCTGGTTGTTTTACTGGTGATTCTGGCTGTTGTGGGTGCTGCAGGTTATTATTATGTAGGCAGAAAAGTAGTTTCAAACGTCCCTGTTGAAAAACAAGATGTATATGT
Organism: uncultured Eubacteriales bacterium; assembly: GCA_964611655.1. Lineage (GTDB taxonomy): Bacteria > Bacillota > Clostridia > Lachnospirales > CAZTAY01 > CAZTAY01. Next base: position 33,906 of record CAZTAY010000003.1, on the reverse strand, counting down.
AACGGTTAACTGTATTCTTGTTCCTGAAGAATCCGCCCTTGCACTTGTTCCGGAGGGTGATGAGCAGATACACCTAGTTGCTAAAAACGCATTCCAAAATGCAATAATCGATACTGTTTCATACAGGGACAGCGATTATGTGGGTGAGGATGCCCAAGGCAAACCTGTTTTAGGTGCGCATCCGCTTTGGAAAACCGTAACTGTTGTTATAAAGGACAAGGCATCAAAAGCTGATCCTATCGTGAAGGTAGGCGGTCAGGAAGCAAGAATTGGATATAAATATACGGTTAAAACTCAAAAGGTCGAAATACAAGGAACGGTTACTCAAATTGAGTTTAAATAACAAGGAGCAGTATTATGAATAGTCTTTTAGAAAACAGTCTCTTTCTTAAACCGTTTTATGCCATAAAGCGTATTTATGAACATAGTTTTCTGATTAGAGGGATTACTGGTTTTGTTAATATTTTTAAAGCAAGCTTTATTTATAAATTAATCATTGCTTTCTTATACAGAACGCCTTCCATTGACAACTCTCTGTATAAAAAGATTCTTTACAAGATCTCAGATGCATTTTCTGTATTTTTTGAATATTTAAATAACTTACTTGTAAAATGTCTTGGGAGTTCAATTTCGGTTTCATCTGTAAAGTCCATTTCCCAAACTCATACAGTCAATAAAATTAGGTATTTAGGAATTTTTCTGATTTTCATGGGACTAACTACGTCTTTTTTGCAGCTTGTAAACGGCTCGATTATAATCTCTGCAATCTTTGCTGCTCTGTTTTTGTTGGGTCTGCTGATTTTCTTTGCTGCTGAGAAATTTTTCAACATATTTTCCGGAAGTATTCTTGTTAAGTGTATTTCCATTCTTCTTAAGTGAGGCTGGTGCTTGTGAGCAAAACAAATATAAGAATTATTTCCGTCTTAGGTGTTGTCTGCGGAATATTAACAGGCTTTTTAGGACTTACAACAGGGCTCGCTTTTTTGGCGTTATTCTTTGGCACAATAATAGTTTTATCTAAATATGAAATAGCCACATACTCCTTGGCCTTGTATGTTTTTTTAGACTTTGTTTTAAGGCTTGTTGGTGGAGCAGTGGGAAATCTTTGGGACGAAACCCTGTTCTTGGCAATGATTTTACTTTGGATTTATAAATGGATTGTTGATGTTAAGGAAACAAGGATTAAAGTAACCCCGATTGACGGTGGTCTAATATTGTTTTATGGTGTTTCCTTGGTTTTGCTTTTCATTAATTCGGTGGATTTCTCCCAGGGCCTTGAAGGATTCAGAGCTGTAATACAGCACACATTATGGTATTTCCCTGTTATCCAGCTTGTTCGTGACAAAAAGGATTGCAGGAACATTTATAGATTGCTTATTCTTGTTTGCCTTTTTATAAGTTTACATGGCATTTACCAATATATTGTTAAGGTTGAAATGCCGGAAAACTGGATTGACAGCGTGGAAACAGGAATAAGAACAAGAGTATATTCTATTATTGGTAGTCCAAATATTTTGGGGAGTCTTATGACTTTAACCATACCTATGGCTGTGGCTTTGTTCTTTGCTGAAAAGAAACCCTTGGTTAAGATTTTTTACTTAATGACAGTAGTCTCTCTTGGGCTGTGCCTTGTATTTACATCCTCAAGAGGTGCTTGGATTGGATTTATTGCAGCGGTTTTTATATACGTAACCATGAAGGACAAACGCTTGTTGATTCCTGTTGCCATAGTTGCGCTGTTGGTAGCGGTTTTAATACCCTCTGTTTCCAGCAGGCTTATATATATGCTAAGCCCTGAATATATTGAAAGCAGTTTGCGAGGCGGAAGGCTTGTAAGGTGGCTTGAGGGCATTGAAATGGTGTCCGTAAGACCATTTTTAGGAGTAGGCCTTGGTCAGTTTGGCGGCGCTGTGGCTGTTAATAATGAAGTAAGAGACGTTTTTTACATGGACAACTATTATCTAAAGACTGCGGTTGAAATGGGCTTAGTGGGACTTACTGCATTCTTGGTGCTTATGTATAATGTATTTACATGGTCACTTAGGGCGTCAGTCAGAATAATAGATCCTTATTATAAAGAACTTTCAATAGGTGCATTTGCAGGGCTTTTTGGAGTTATGGTACACAATGTAGTTGAAAACGTGTTTGAGGTTCCAATGATGACAGCGTATTTTTGGATAATAACGGCGCTGATTATGTATTGGTTTACCCATTTGCAGCTAAAGGAAAAGCCAACAGTTTAGAAGATGAAAGGAGGTAAGCGAAATGACACAAATATTGATAGCCGGTTATCATGGTTTCGGAAACTGTGGTGACGAGGCTACCTTACTTGCCATGAAAAACAATATCCCCGGCATTGACAAGGGCATTACGCTTACTGCTCTTTCATTTAAACCAGACATAACAAGTGAGATGTATGGAATTGAATCAGTACAGCGTTTTAACATAAAAGAGGTTTACAAGGCAATTACAAAAAGTGATATTATAGTCAGTGGCGGGGGAAGTTTGCTTCAAGACGAAACAAGCACAAGGTCATTACTTTATTACTTGGGTATTATTTTCTTATCAAAAAGCCTTGGAAAAAAGGTTATGCTCTATTCAAACGGCATAGGTCCTGTACGCAGGAAGTTTAACCGTTTTATGATCAAGAAAATAATAAACAAGGTTGACATGATAACGCTTCGTGAAGAATCCTCTGCTAAGGAGCTAAAGAGACTAGGGGTTACCAGTCCTCCCATTCACGTAACAGCCGATCCCGCGTTTACACTAGCGCCTGTTCCAAGGGAACGTGTTAAAGAAATTTTCGCTCTTGAAAAGATTCCTTTTGACAAACCTCTTATAGGTGTTTCTATTCGCGACTGGAAGAATGAATCCCCTGATTTTATTCAGGAAATAGCCTTAGCATGTGACAATATACATGATAAGTACGGATATAATATTCTGCTTATACCAATGCAACATCCCCTTGATATCTCCGTTTCACAAAAGGTTTCAGGGGCAATGAAATTTCCTTCATTTGTTCTTAATGGAAAGTACACATCTGATGAGATTATTGGAGTTATTGGCAGTTTAAAACTTATGATTAGTATGCGCCTTCATGCTCTTATTTTTGCAGGAATTGAGAGAGTACCTATGATGGGAATTGTATATGATCCAAAGGTTGAATATTACTTAAAGGTTCTTGATATGCCCTCTTGTGGGGATGTGAGGACAGAAAAGATTGAAGCTGGAAAAATTGTTTCTCTAACAAAAGACATATTAGAAAACCCTGACATTTACAGACAAAAACTGGATGTTATAGTTGGAAACTTAACAAATATGGCAAAATTAAACGAAGATTACCTTAAAAGGCTGATGTAACCAGGAGAATGAAATGGAACGAATAGAAATTTTTAATGTACCTTTTGACATAACAACGAAGGCAGCGGTGGTTGACCGGATATACGACATTTTTGATGGTACAGAGCCTAATTGCCATGTTATTTACACTCCAAATCCTGAAATTGTAATGATGGCGCAAACGGACAAAGGACTAATGGATGCACTTAAATGTGCAGATATAGTAATCCCTGACGGTGTCGGAGTTGTATGGGCGTCAAAATTCTTTGGGCAAAAAATGCCGGAGAGAGTGGCAGGCTTTGACACGATTACTGAGGTTTTTCAACGGGCTGTTAACAGGGAGATTAAGGCATATTTCCTAGGGGGCAAACCGGGTGTCGCAGAAGAAGCGGCATTAAAAGCGCAGTTAAAATTCAAGGGTCTTAAAGTTGTGGGCTATTGTGACGGTTACTTTACTACAGATGAAACAGCGGACATTTTAGAAGGTATTAACTCTTTGAAACCGGACATACTACTGGTAGGACTTGGCGCACCTAAACAAGAAAAATGGATTCAGGAAAATCTGGAACGCCTGAACGGCAATGTTAAAATAGCCATTGGTGTTGGCGGTTCTTTTGATGTTCTTGCAGATCGGGTTAAGCGTGCTCCGGTTTTCTTTCAGAAACTGGGGCTTGAATGGTTTTACAGGCTTATGAAAGAACCCACCAGAATTAAAAGGATGCTTATTTTGCCGGTCTTTGCCCTTAAAGTAATTTTTACCGGGAGGAGATATGTTGTCAAAAGTCAGGGAAAGCGTATCTAATGTCTTTTTTATTATTTTAGGAACAACGTTAATTGCAATTCCCTTAAATGTTTTCTTTGAACCTAATCGACTTGTTAACGGCGGTATAACAGGTTTGGGTATTATAATACTTAACTTATCCAGGGCGCTTTTGCCTTTTGAAATACCAGTATTTGTCACGAACCTAGCTGTAAACTTGCCACTTCTTGTCATAGCATACTTTGTTTTTGGTAGGCAATTTGCCATAAAAACAGTTTTCGCTACAGTATTTCTTTCCTTTGCACTTATATACACTTCTTTTTTACCAAATTTTTCAGGAGATTTGCTTTTGGCTTCTTTATATGGTGGTATATTATCAGGGGCAGGTGTTGCATTTGTTATTAAAGGATATGCTACCACTGGCGGAACTGAACTCATTGCAATGCTCTTAAATAAAGTCTTCTCACATATTCCAATCTCGAAACTAATATTCTTTGTTGATGCTGTTATTATTTCTCTTGGATTTTTGGTGTTCGGGCTTGAAAAAGCTTTATATGCCATTATTTCGGTATTCGTAGGCTCTAAAATTGTTGCTGTAATTTTAGAGGGTATGAACTTTGCCATTGCAACATTTATTATTTCAAAAAAATCAGATGAAATTTCGGAAAAGATTTTAACTGATGTTGGACGTGGTGTGACATTTTTATACGGTATGGGTGGTTATTCTAAAACAGAGTTTAACGTGCTTTTATGCGTGTTATCCAAAAAGGAAATTGGTTATGTAAAGCGGTTGGCAGGGGAAATTGATCCTGCTGCCTTTGTCATTCTTGCAGATGTGCGTGAAGTTTTAGGAGAAGGCTTTGGACCTCAGGTATAATAAAGCTGACACGATATAGACTTTTATTTTTTGATGTCACAAAAGGTGCAAGGTGTTTAGCTCATTTTTCGAGTAATTTCGCAAGCAAGCTTGTTATTATGGCTTGTTAGTTGCTATATCATATTAAAATATGGCAGATAAAATTGTCTAATTGTATAAATTTAGTTAAAGGTTGGTATTTTTTTTTGTTTAATTGGACAATAGATGCGATTTATAAAATAAGGTATGATGTTACTAGTGGAACTCAATTATATATAGGGATATGGCTTTGAGTAATTATGTTTTTGATGGAAAAGGACAACAACAGAGATAAGCCATTTGACGGTTAAAAAGGAGTATGTCAACAGGACCTATATTTGACAATAATAAGGAGGAGCTTTTCCCAATGTCGCGTTTTTCCCTTAAAAATGTTTTGAAACGCTTTTCAAATGGTGATACTGCTATTTCGGGGGTTAGTTTGGATGTATTGGATAAAGAATTTGTTGTTTTGACCGGCCCGCAGGAATGTGGTAAATCGACTTTGCTTAGAGTGATTGCCGGTATTGAAGATATTACGTCAGGTGAAATATTTATTGACGGCGTTTCAGTAAATGAAAAAAGCCCAAGAGAACGCAACATTGCTTTATTATTTCAAAATAATTCTTTATATCCGCAAATGACAGTTTATGACAATATCGGTTATGGTTTGAGAGCCAGAAAGTTTGAAGAGGAAGAGATTGAAAGCAGAATCAACAGGATTGCAGAAACTCTAAATCTTAGCCATATATTGGACAAAGAACCTAGTATGCTTTCAGAAAAAGAAAGGAAATGTGTATCCATAGGAAAATGCGCTGCCCTTAATCCAGCTGTGTTTTTGCTTGACGATCCCCTTTGTGACTTGGATGAAGAAACTAAAAAACATACATTAGATAACATTAAAAAGCTTTATGAAGAACTTGACTCAATCTTTATCTATACCACAACTTCGGTAGATGAGGCAAAAACAGTGGGAACAAAAATCGCTGTTTTAAAAGACGGAATCCTCCAGCAATATGGCTCTGCAAATGAAATTTGTGATAGTCCGGCAAATGTCTTTACAGCAGCGTTTATTAGTGATCAAAAAATGCAGTTTTCTATTGCAAAGACTGTTAAAACAGGATCAAAACTTAATTTATTTCTTGATGAGAATAACGTTATAACCCTTTCAAATTCTCTTAGTGAGTCTTTACTGGAAATGGGCTTTGAGGATCAAGAAGTTATAGTGGGTATTCATCCTGATAATATTGAGCTGGCTGAAAGTTCTTTAATCTATGATTCTTGTGTACTTGAATGTATGGTTCAGGATAACGATATTGATTCCGGTAAACTAAAAGTAAAGCTTCCAGGAGCAAAGTTTGTTGTTTCCGCTACAAAAGGATTAAAGGCTGCCCAAGGCGACATGATTAAAATTATACTAAAAGAACATTCTATTTATCTCTTTGACAAGAACAGTCAAAAGGTGATTATTGCAAATTAGGAAAACTATACCCATAAACTTACTTAATATACTGACATCGTTTTTAAAACGGTGTCAGTTTTTTTAAGGATTTATTACGCTGGCTGTTGTAAAATCCAAGGAGGATCTAACTTCTTGCAGATTACTTATATTTACTTCTGAATTCCACATTTGATATTTTTGTACCAAGGTTTTTTCTGTCGTCTGTTTTTTGGTCATTATGTTTTGTTCCCTGTATCACCTCTTTATCTTTCTTCTAAATGGAAATAACAAGCTGTGAAACCTTTACCATAAAGGGGTTACGCTTCATAAAACAATTAGAGTTGTATTCATTTGACTGGATAACAATAAGTCACATTGATCAATCAGGAGCTTTAAATGGCATTTGTGCTGTCCGTACAATTCTAGTATAGGTTAACCGATTCAAAGTATATAGAGTGGATTTGCTTTTATTACGTCAAAGTATAGTCAATGACGTTTGCAAAACCACTGATGAAATGGGTATAACCTTCATTTATAACTGTTTCAATCTAGTGTCGTAGTTCTTTTTTGTATGTTGAATTTTATCAGGAGAGATTTCTCTGTGCCCAGTTATCATACATGTTTTTTATAACTTTATCACCTCTAGCATAAATTTACGCAATAGCATATTAACTATATACTAGATTATTTTTACGCTGAAAGCAATACCGTACAATGCATATGAATTGGCAAACTAGTTAGACGTCAACGTTAGACATTAAGAGAACAATTTGCTGAAAATGTTGGTATATTTCCATAGTTTTGCTAGAGATTGAAATGGCAAAAAAAGTTTGTCTGAGGAGACTCTAAATAAAATATGCGAAAACTATGAGGGATTAGTTGACTAAATTTCTTTTGGTCGCCAGCATCAAGTAAACATCAAACACTCTGTGGAGTTGCTGTAAAAAATACCGCCACCATATTCCGATGATTGATGATATTATACAAGCTTTTTCTAAGGTTATAGCAGTTTCAGAAGGAACAGAAAAAGGGGCAATCGGATTAAAACTATATATCCGATTGCCCACTTTGTTTCTATTATCACTGGTCTACTCACTTTTGACAGGTTTTTAAGCTTGCCTAAAACAAAGATAACTGACTTGTGGCAGGCAGACCTTCTAAAACGTTGTTCTGTTTTAAAAGTTCTATTACAGTTTTACTTATTCCTGTTTTTACTCTTAAATCTTCAATAGAAATAAACTCTCCCTTTTCTCTTGCTTGTGAAATGCTATTTGCCGCTGTAATTCCCAAGCCTTGCAATGAATTTAGTGGCGGTAGTATTCCGTTCGGTGTCAACTGGAATTTCTCTGCATGTGAATCATATAAATGAAGTGGCAGGAATTTTATACCCCTTGCGTACATTTCCCTGACCACCTCGGCTATGGTTAATTTGTTCTTTTCCTTTGCTGTGGCTGAATTACCCTTTTCTTCAAGCTCATTTATTGAAGATTCTAGTATGGACATGCCCTTACACATGGACTCATAATCAAAGTCGTCGGCTCTGACTGAAAAATATGAGGCATAGAAGGCCTCTGGATGATGCACTTTAAAGTAAGCAATCCTAAATGCCATCATGACATAGGCAGCAGCATGAGCTTTAGGGAACATATACTTGATTTTGGTACAGGATTCAATATACCAGTCAGGCACTCCAACGCTTTTCATCTCGGCAATATCCTCGTCCGCAAGACCCTTTCCTTTTCTGACGTTTTCCATTATCTTAAAGGCACGTTTTTTTTCTACACCCTTTATAATTAAATAAACCATAATATCGTCTCTGGTTGAAATAACGTCTTTTAAGGTTGCCACCTTTTGCCTTACATATTCCTGTGCATTATTTAGCCAAACGTCAGTACCATGGGATAATCCTGATATACGCACAAGCTCTGAAAATGTAGTAGGCTGAGTATCCTTTAGCATTTGTCTAACGAACTTAGTTCCAAACTCAGGTATAGCAAGAGTTCCTGTTTCGCATTTAATATCAGCGTTGGTTACACCTAAGGCTTTGGTAGAGGTAAACAAGCTTAGGGTTTTAGCATCATCAAGGGGAACGTTTTTTGGATCGACGCCGGTCAAGTCGAAGAGCATCCTTATAACCGTGGGATCGTCATGGCCTAATATATCAAGTTTTAACAACCGGCCGCTTATGCTGTGGTAATCAAAATGAGTGGTGGTGACCTCAGATTTCATGTCGTTTGCCGGTCTTTGGATAGGCGTAAAATTAAAAACAGATTGATTCTTAGGGACAATCATAAGCCCACCGGGATGTTGACCAGTGGTTCTTTTTATGCCAGTACAACCCGAAATAAGCCTGTTAATTTCCGCATTGCTTTTTATAATTTCCTTTTCATCATAATACTTTTTTACATACCCATAAGCTGTTTTTTCAGCTAGTGTTCCTATCGTCCCGGCTTTAAACACGTTTTCCTTACCAAAAAGCTCTTCCGTATATAAATGGGCTTTCTGTTGATAATCACCTGAAAAATTAAGGTCTATATCAGGTTCTTTATCACCATCAAAGCCAAGAAATGTTTCAAATGGTATATCGTGACCGTCTTTGTTAAGCTTATGTCCACAAACAGGACAATCTCTATCAGGCATGTCATAACCTGCACAGCCTGCGTTTTTGATTACGATTTCAGAATCAAAATCCGAAAATTTACAGGATGGGCAGACATAATGTGGAGGCAAGGGATTAACCTCTGTTATACTTGCCATGGTTGCGGCAAATGAGGAGCCCACAGAACCTCTTGAACCAACCAAATATCCGTCGGAATTTGATTTTAGAACCAGTTTCTTTGCAATTATATACATAACTGCAAAACCGTTTTTAATAATCGAATCCAGTTCCCTAAAAAGTCTGTCCTCAACAGGTTTTGGAAGGGGACTTCCATAAATCTCAATTGCTTTTTGAATTGCGCCTTCCCTAAGTTCCTCCTCTGCGCCTTCAATTTCAGGAGGAAAAGTCTCGTCGGGAATGGGCTTGATATCCTGTATCAGGTCAGCAATTTTAATGGTATTGTCAATTACAACCTCTTTTGCTCGTTCTCCAAGATATTCAAACTCAAGAAGCATTTCATCTGTGGTTCTAAAGTATAATGGCGGTTGCCTGTCGGCATCTGAAAAGCCATCACCTTTCATTATTATGCGCCTGTAAATTTCATCCTCTGGTTCTAAGAAATGGGAATCGCATGTTGCTGCCACTAACTTTCCGTGCTTATACCCAAGCTCTACAATCCTTTGGTTGATTCGGATTAAACTTTCTTTATCCTGCAAAACGCCGGTATCAAGAAGGAATTGATTGTTTCCGAGAGGTTGAATTTCAAGGTAGTCATAAAAATTTACAATTTCAGTTAAAACTTCTTCGGGACTGTCGGAAAGCAAGGCTTTAAATAATTCTCCTGCCTCACAGGCAGAGCCGATTATTAGGTTTTCTCTGTTCCTTGCAAGCTCGCTCTTAAGTACCCTAGGGCGTCTGTAAAAGTTCTTTATATGTGAATCTGAAACAAGTTCATATAATGTTCTAAGTCCTGCTTGGTTTTTAGCAAAAATAATGGCGTGATAATATCTGGTTTTTTTATGGTTGATTTTTTCTGAAGCCAGGGCATTTATATGGTCAATATTATCAATACCCTTGTCTGTTAACATGTCAAAGAATTTTAGTAGCATGTTTGCGGTAGCTTCTGCATCATCGCTGGCTCTGTGGTGGTTTTCAAGGCTTATGTCCAAATGCTCGCAGACAGTGTTTAGCTTATGTTTTGAAAGTTCAGGGAGCAGAGCTTTTGAAAGTTCAAGAGTATCAATCAAAGTATTTGGTATGTTATAACCGTCTCTGAATGTTTGTGTTCTTATAAATCCAATATCAAAGGGTGCATTGTGGGCAACTAACACTGAGTCACCTGCAAAGTCCAGAAAAGCCTTGACGGCATTAGAAGATGAGGGTGCATCTGCAACCATTTCATCTGTTATTCCTGTAAGCTCTACTATATTTTTAGGGATAAACCTACCAGGGTTTACAAAAGTCTGGAAACGTTCTTTTATTTCACCGTTTACAACTTTAACAGCACCTATTTCAGTTAGTGAATCTCTGTCTCTTGAAAGACCAGTGGTTTCAACATCAAATACTGTATAAGTGCCTGTCAGAGGCTGAGACTTTGACATTTGGACAACGCTTCCAAGATCGTTTACCAAATATGCTTCCATGCCATATAAAATTTTGATTCCATTCTTTTTAGCCGAGGAAGCAGCTTCAGGAAAGGCTTGTACAACCCCATGATCTGTTATTGCAATTGCCTTATGTCCCCATAATGCAGCACGTTTTATGTAATCTTCCGCAGAGGTGACAGCATCCATCTGGCTCATATGAGTATGTAAATGCAGTTCCACTCTTTTATCCTGTGAATTATCCATTCTGATTTTAGCAGGCGGAAGCAGTTCAATATCCTTAGTTAAAAGTATATTCTCTCTTGAAAATCTGTCGAACTGAAGTTCGCCTTTAACCCTTAAGCGTACGCCCTTTTTTAGACCTGATTTTATATCATCCAGCTTATCGTTTTTTAAAAAAAATTTTGAGGACAGCGAATCTGTTTTATCGGATATGTCAAAGGTAACTAATGTTTTTGAGCCTTTAATTTCTCTGAAATTTACGGTAATGGCAGTGCCTTCCAGAATCAATGTTTCTCCTTCTTCCGTTGCTTGAGAAATTGGAGTAATTTGACCTGAAATCTTCTTTCCAAGTAATGGTGATGTTAAGCTGCTTTTACTGCTTTCCGTTATTTTCTTTGGCTGAACGATCTGATTCAAGTTCTTTTCAATTTCAGGCTTGATAATCACCGTGTTTATTGAACTTGGAGTTGAAACTTGATTTCTTGTTTTGGTTGTAAGTTTTTGTTTCTCAGATTCCCTAAATTGTACTCTTAGGTTTATGTCAAAGCTATTGAAAACAATTTCACAGATCTGCTTGTCTAATCCCGTTTCAATCAAGAAAATGGGTGCTCCCATGGGAGTTTCAATAACAAGAAGATTACCTTTATAAGTCCAAATTGCCTTTGAAAGCAATGTATAATAAAAAGGACGTTTATCTTTAAACTCCATAAGTACATGGTTCATTAAAATATTTGTTAATGCTTCAGCGTTGCAATTTGTAATATCAAATTTTAGATTTATAATAACTTCAGATAAACCAGGGAATTTTTTTAAAAGGCAATTTTTTAAGTCTAACATACTTTTTGTTATGACTTTTGTCTCGTAATGCTTGCATTTTAAATCAAGGACAATCTGTCTCTGAGTCTTTAAAAACATGAAATTTGTTACAATTGAGTCCTTGAAACATTCCTTTACAGAGCCAGTCAGGGGAATATTCTGAAAAACATTATCAAAGAGCTTGTCCACCATTTAAATCCCTCCTACAGCTCCATAATTTCTCTATACAGTGTATCTACGATATCTTCTTCTTTGCATTTCATAAAAGGCTTGCCTCTTTTGAAAATAAGTCCATAACCTTCTCCGGCAGCAACGCCTATATCAGCTTCTTTTGATTCGCCGGGACCGTTTACGGCACAACCCATTACTGCAACTCGGATGTTCTTTTTTATATCCTTACATTTAGATTCAATCTCATTTGCAATCTTTTCAAGGTCAATCTTAGTTCTTGCACAAGTTGGGCATGAGATAAATTCAATTCCGAATTTCCGAAGACCCAGGGATTTGAGAATTTCTTTTGCATAAGGAATTTCATTAACAGGGTCACCTGTTAGAGACACACGAATTGTATCTCCAATACCTCTTGATAGTATTGAGCCGATTCCAACGGCTGATTTAATGCTGCCTGACCATATTGTTCCGGCTTCTGTAATTCCAACGTGAAGGGGATAGTCCGTAAGCCTTGAAACCCTTTCATAAGCATTAATGGAAAAAGGCACTGATGATGCTTTAACCGACAAAATTAAGTCATAAAAACCAAATTTCTCAAAAAGGTTTATACTGTCAATAAGGCTCTCGGTAATCCCCTCAGGTGTTACGCCTTCATATTTATCAATAAACCGCTGTTCCAAAGAACCCGAGTTTACACCAATACGGATGGGGATATTATATTCCTTGCAGGCAGTTGCAATCTCTCTTAGTCTGTCTGCACTGCCGATGTTTCCGGGATTAATCCTAATCTTATCTGCACCGTTTTTAGCTGCTGCTACAGCTAGTCTATAATCAAAATGTATGTCTGCAATTAAGGGCAGAGATATCTGTTTTTTTATTTCCGGCAAAACTGTTGCAGATTCTTCGTTTGGTACAGAAACCCTGACAATCTCACAGCCTTCGGCTGCAAGTTGTGAAATCTGAGCAACGGTCTTTGTAATATCCCTTGTATCTGTATTTGTCATAGACTGAATGACAATAGGAGTATTGTCACCTATTGTCACGCCGCCTATTATTATTTTTTTGGTATTCCTGCGTGTATAGTCACTCACTAAATTAACTCACTATCCTTAAAACATCATTATAGGCTATGAATATCATAAACAGCATCAAAAGGGCAAAACCTGCAAAGTGGATCATTCCTTCTTTCTCCGGCGAAATGGGTTTTCTCCTGATTGCTTCAATGAGTAGGAAAAAAATCCTGCCACCGTCAAGAGCCGGAATGGGAAGAAGGTTCAAAGCGCCAAGGTTTGCACTTAACAGTGCTGCCAATGACATCACATTCAGTATTGCGCTTAGTATATTAACTTGAGCACCCTTTTCATATACATCACCAATAGTATTAACAATGCCTATTGGACCTGTCATTTGATCGGTTGCAATTTCTCTTGTTGCTAACTTTACAATACCATAGTAGGCTGATTTGATATAGTAGCACATCCGCCAGAAGGATTGTTCAGTCATTTGAAATATATTGGCGGTTTGATAGTCACTATCAATATCCTTTTCAAACAATCTTGTTAAGATACCCAATTGATAATCAGGCTTAAATCCGATTATATAACCTGCTTCTTTGGTATTAGCCGGAGTAATGGTGAATTGTTTTGTTTCATAAGTATTTGAACCTTCAACAGCTCTTTTAACAGTAACCTCAACAGGTTTTTCTTTTGTATCGAAAAGGGCTAGTTTTATGTCCTCATAAACATGAATATCCATATTTCCAACCTTTGTTATGATATCACCTTTTTGCAGGCCAGCAACTATAGCGCTTTCATTTCCAGAAAGCTCCTTAACCACAGGAATGGGGTTGTTGCCTATTAGTGACATAACGAACAAAATCACAAATGCCAATATAAAATTCATAAAAGAACCGGCTGCAAGGATGAGGAAGCGTTGAAAGGGTTTTTGACTGTTAAACGCTCTTGGATCTCTTATAGATTCATCCTCGCCGTACATTTTGCAAAAACCGCCTATGGGAAAGAGGCGGATTGAGTAAAGAGTTTCCCCAAATTTTTTTGAAACCAGTTTTGGTCCCATTCCTACGGCAAACTCTTCAACATAGACACCCACCTTTTTAGCCACAATCATATGACCGAATTCGTGGGCGATAACTAATAAACTAAATACCAATATAGCTAAAATAATTGTCATATATTCACCTCGAAGTTCTGTTAAACTTCTTTTTAAAACTTATTGGTTTCAATGAAGCCTAACAATATTATAGATAAAATCTGCTGTTTCTTGATGGGTATATTCCAAGTGAGCTAGTGTATAGTTTTTTATAGGCGTATGCCTAAATAAAGCTTTTTCTACTAAGTCTGGTATATCCATAAATTTAATCTTGCTGTTTAAAAAGAGACTGACCGCCGTCTCATTTGCGCTGTTTAAAACACAAGGAGCGCTGCCGCCCATTTTTAGGGACTCGAATGCCAAGGCAAGGCAAGGGAATCTGTCTAAATCAGGTTTTTCGAATGTCAGGGTATTACGTTTAGTAAAATCCAGTTTGTTAAATGGATTTTGTCTTCTTTGAGGATAGGTTATTGTATAAGCAATGGGGATACGCATATCTGGTTCTCCAAGTTGAGCAATAACTGATCCGTCGTCATACTCTACCATTGAGTGAATAACACTTTGAGGGTGAACAAGAACTTCAATTTTGTCAAGGTCACAGTCAAAGAGCCATTTTGCTTCAATAACTTCCAGGCCTTTATTCATTAGTGTTGCTGAATCAATGGTAATTTTTGCGCCCATAACCCAATTTGGATGATTAAGGGCTTGTTCTTTGGTTACTTTAAATAGTTCAGCTTTAGATAAGTTCCTGAAAGGACCTCCTGATGCAGTTAAATATATTTTATTAAACGCTTTTTCCTTGTAACCAAACAGGCACTGGAAAATAGCGGAGTGTTCTGAGTCAACAGGCAAAATTGAGACATTTTTTTCTTTTGCAAGCTTCATAACAAGCTCTCCCGCTGCAACCAAGGTTTCTTTGTTTGCAAGGGCAATGTCTTTGCCTGCGTTTATTGCAGAGAGAGTGGGGTTTAATCCTGCAAAACCCACGATTGCAGAAACGACTAAGCTCACATCCTTAAGTGCGGCAAGCTCACATAGTCCCTCTGTGCCTTTATATAAAGTTACTCTAAGTTCTTTTGCTTTTGCTTCGAAAGATTTTGCGGCTGAGTTTTCAGCAACAGCCACCGCAAGGGGGTTAAACTTTTTAATCTGTTCTTCCAGTATTTCAAGCTCATTATAAACAGAAAGACCCAAAACGCAAATGTCAGGGTTGTTTTGCACAACCTCCAGCGTTTGTGAGCCAATCGAGCCTGAAGAGCCTAGTATCACAATATTTTTCATTAGTTTCTCCTTATAAAGAAGTTCTTCTTAAATTAGCTTGTAAATCGCTGTACCAGCAGAAAAACACAATAAACAATCGGTGAGGTTGTTAAAATGCTGTCAAAACGGTCAATAACTCCGCCGTGACCGGGGATTAAAAATCCAAAATCTTTTATTCCTGTATGCCTTTTTATGGATGAGGCAAAGAGATCGCCTAGTTGTGAGAAAATAGATCCGAAAAATACAGCAATAACGCAAAGAGCCATAGGGTTTTCCACTGTAAGATCGTTATTAAAATTCAGGTAAAAGCCATAGACGGCTGCGAGTAACATTGAAAAAAGAATTCCGCCGATTGAACCTTCAATGGTTTTGTTAGGACTTAGTGAAGGAGCAAGTTTTCGTTTTCCAAAGGTCTTGCCAACAAGGTATGCTCCCGTATCACAGCCCCATGAGGATATAAATACAAGCCAAATGATACTAAGCCCGTTTGGCTGAACACGAATAAGTAATAGTGTTGACATTAAAATACATACGTAAATAAATCCGAACATGCTTATAGAAACATCATAAACATTTGACAGAGTATGGTTTAGTACAACGATTGTCATCATTATAAAGACCATTAACGATATGATAAATATTATGCCAGTACCGTCTAATTTATCAATAAAAATGAAATAAAAAACAGCGGCAATATAAGTGGGTATCGTGACTAATTTTTTTGAAACGCCCAACGCGCCGAAAACTTCACTCATGCCGGCAAGTGAAAGAAGTAAAATAAAAATTTTTAACGGCATTCCGCCATAATATATGAAAGCTATCATGATTGGAAGGCCGACAATGGTTGTAAGCGTTCTCATTAGCAAACTTACCACTTCCTTGGTTTTCTAGTTTTTTCCGCCGAACCGTCTGTCCCTGTTATTATAGGAATTAATTGCGGTCATAAATTCTTTTTTAGTAAAGTCTGGCCAAAGGACATCAGTAAAGTAAAGCTCTGTGTAAGCCAAATTCCATAGCAGGAAATTGCTTATTCTAAATTCTCCGCTGGATCGTATAAGAAGTTCAGGGTCGGGAACGGGGTATAGGTCAAGGCACTGATTAATATGCTCCTCAGTAAGTTCATTAGCAGTAATATCCCCTGCTTCTGCTTTTTTAATTAAAGTTTTAACAGCTCTAAGAATATCGTCTCTACCACCATAGTTCAAGGCGATTAAAAGAGTAAGTCCGGGTTTGTCTTTTGTAATTTCCTCAAGTTCTTCTATTCGGGCGATAATATCACTGTCAAGCCTTGAAATATTTCCAATAACCTTAACTTTAATATTGTCTTTTCTAGCATCTTTTATATATAACTTAAGATATTCTCTAAGTAGATCCATTATATCATTAATTTCAGCTTGGGATCTTTTCCAGTTCTCAGTTGAAAAGGCATAGACCGTCATGAATTTAATACCGATTTTTTCGGCTTCTCTTGTAATCATCTTCAAGGTCTCTGCACCGGCTTTATGCCCGGTTTTAGTAGGCAGGAATCTCTTTTTTGCCCAGCGCCCGTTGCCATCCATTATGATTGCCACATGATTTGGATAGGCGTTTGATTTTTCTGTCTCCTGCACAAAATCACCCTTTTCAAATAAGGGGCCGTTAATACAGCCCCTTCTAATAACATGTATACAACAAGCTGTAACCTGTCTCTGAAGGCAATTATTCTGCCACTCTTTGTTATGGCAGCTTGTCATGATTTGTTTCATTATGCCTTCTTCGCAATGCCGAAAATAGCAATCGCTTATTAATTTCAGGCAATCAATTGTTAAATATATGTTCTAGTATACTCTATAGTTCAATTATACAGACATGATATCTTTTGTTTTGGCTTCAATAATTTTATCAATGTCCTTAATAAACTTATCCGTTGCTTTCTGGATCTTGTCTTCTGTTTCTTTTAAATCGTCCTCTGTAATTTCTGATTTTTTCTGGATTTTTTTAAAGTAATCCATTGCATCACGTCTGATGTTTCTGATTGCAACCTTAGAATCCTCGCCTTTTTTCTTAACATCTTTTGCAAGGTCTTTTCTGCGTTCTTCTGTTAGTTCTGGGAACAAAAGTCTAATTACCTTTCCATCGTTGCTTGGATTAATTCCAATATCAGAAGACTGAATTGCCTTTTCGATTGGTTTTAGCATTGATGCTTCCCATGGCTGGATTTGGATTAACCTTGCTTCCGGAACGGTAATATTACCGATTTGATTAAGGGAAGTTGGTGTTCCATAATAATCAACCATTATTTTATCAAGTACATGTGGGTTTGCTCTGCCGGCTCTTATTGACGCAAGCTCTGATTCAAGTGCAGAAATAGTCTTTTTCATCTTTTCTTCATACTTTGCAACATCGTCGCTCATTTTTAATCTCTCCTAACTAAATTTTTAAAAGTAAAATTTTAACTTCAGTTACATACATAAGTTCCAATTTTTCCACCTGAAACGGCTTTTTCTATATAACCTCCGCCATAACCGAATATAACGGACGGAATATTTGTTTCGATTAATGTTGCCGCCGCCGCCTTGTCAATTACCTCAATATGGGGGTTTGCAAGTATCTCCCTGTAGGTTATTTTTTCAATGAACTGTGCATCAGGTTCGCTTGGGTTTTTGGTATAAACCCCGTTAGTACCTGATTTTTGAAAAAGTAATACATCAGAGTCAATTTCAGAACCGTATATTGCAGTTGCAGTATCGGTTGAAAAATATGGGTGACCTGTACCGCAGGAAACAATTATGGCATTTCCTTCTGCCATTGATTTAATTGCACCCTTTCTGCTAAATAGGGTGAAAATATTAGCTACAGGAACAGGCGAAAACAACTGATTTTTAACCTCCATAGAATCGAAAACATCAGAAACATAAATTGAGTTCATTGCAATAGCCATCATCCCGATATTGTCGGAGTTCACTCGGTTGGTTCTGTCATCACTTTCTCTGCCACGCCAGAAGTTACCGCCGCCTACCACTATACAAACTTGAATTTTTTGCTCTAATAGGTTTTTAACTTCTTTAGCAAACTCTTCTATATAATCCCTGTGGAAAACGGGTTTTCTCTTGGGGTTACTGTTTAAGCAAGAGGCAGTTTTTTCGTCATACGCCAGTTTTGCACCGCTTAGCTTAATTGTTACTCTTTTATACATTTGTATCTCTCCTTAGAGTCAAGCAGTAAAAGGGCAGAACATATAGCTCATCATAAAGTTCATACCATAATATAATTTACCATATTTTTTTGCAAATTTCCATAGCGAATGTGGTTATTTTTTTATAGATGAGTTGATTAACTTGCTTTTGTACCATTCCTTAAGTATAATATTATGATATGAAAAAAGTCATAGTAAATAGAGACAAGCATTGAATAAAATGTTATAATATTAGTTTTAAGGCGGTATCAAGCAATGGATAGTTATAATGGTTTTGCGTATGTATACGATAAAATAATGTCCCATAACGTTGACTATCAGTCATGGGTTACACATATTCAAAATGTGTGGAAAATCAATGAAAAGAAACCTGAACTTGTGCTTGACCTTGGCTGTGGCACCGGTGAAGTTGCCTTGTTATTGTCAAAGGCAGGTCATGATGTTATAGGTATAGATGCTTCTGCTGATATGCTAGGGGTTGCAAAGGAAAAGTCGTTAGATAGGGATTGTGACATTTTGTTTTTAAACCAGGACATGACGGAGTTTGAACTCTACGGAACAGTTGACAGTATTATAAGTGTTATGGATTCAGTGAATTACCTAATTGACGACGGTGATCTGAATAAATTATTTAGTCTTGCAAATAACTATTTAAACCCAAAGGGTTTGTTTATGTTTGATATAAACACAAAATTTAAATATGAGAAAATATTGAATGAAAATAATTTTACGTTTTGTTCAGAGGATATATATTATATCTGGGAAAACTTCTATGACACAGAAGAATTGGTGAACGAATATTTCATAACATTTTTCGTACGTAACGGAAGTGGTACTTTTGATAAATATGAAGAGACACATTTCCAAAGAGCTTTTGAGCCCAAGGAAATAATTCGAATTGCAAAAGAAAACAATTTCTTGCTAAAGGGTATTTATGATGATTATTCCTTTAATGAACCAAAAGAGAATTCGGAGAGATTGCTTTTTGTTTTTGAGAACAATGAAAAGGTGATTTAAAATGAACGATTATATAATTTCTGCGTCGGCAGAAAACGGCACTTTCAGGGTGTTTGGAGCTTATACCAAAAGCCTTTGTGAGCAGTCACGAAAAATTCATGAAACATCCCCTGTTGTGACGGCTGCACTTGGAAGAATGTTGACCGCAACTTTATTAATGAGTACAATGAACAAAAACAATAATAAACTAACAGTTCAGATAAAGTCGGACGGACCTTTAAAGGGGATGCTTACAACATCTGAAGAAAGAGGGACTGTAAAAGGTTATCCTCTTGTAAATATTGTTGACATTCCTCTTAAGCCAAACGGAAAATTAGATGTTTCCGGGGCGGTGGGAAAAGGCATATTAAGTGTCACAAAAGATATGGGATTAAAAGAACCTTATAACGGTCAAATACCTCTTTACACATCAGAGATTGCGGAGGATTTTGCTTATTACTTTATTAAAAGTGAGCAAACGCCGTCTGCTGTTGCGCTTGGGGTTTTGGTTGACAGGGATTATTCCGTTAAGCAGTCGGGGGGAATCATTATTCAAAGAATGCCTGGCGCTAGTGATGCTACATCAGACATTATTAACCAACGAATTTCCAATATGGAAGCTATAACAACGCAGCTTGACAAGGGGCTTATGCCGGAGGACATTCTAAAAGAAATATTTAGCGGCATGGAGATACATTTTAATGAAAAGCTTGAAGCTCTGTATAAATGCAACTGCTCCAGAGATCGTATGAGAGACGCACTTTGTGCTATTGGGAAAGATGAAATAACTGATATACTGGAAAACGAAAAAGAAGCTGACCTTCATTGCCATTTCTGTAACAGCCACTATTGCTTTGATGAGAACGACTTAAAAACCATTTTAAATCGATAATAAACCAAGAAAAGATGTGAGCTACAATTGAAAAGGAATTTTGCAATCGCCGTAAAATCACTCATATTTAAAGAAAATAAAATACTGGTATTAAAGCGTTCAAGATCAGAGATGGAACAAAGCCGGATAAACAAAATTGACCTTTGGGATTTACCTGGCGGTGGACTACAATATTTTGAAAAGACGCAACAGGGACTTGAACGTGAAATCAAAGAAGAGACGGGACTTGACGTTTTAATTGTTAAGCCCTTTGATATTCATGATATTATACGTCCTCACATCCATATAGTGATAATCACTTATTTGTGTAATTATCTTTCCGGTGAAGTTGTTCTTAGTGAAGAGCATGAGGGTTTTGATTGGATGTCTATGAATGATGCCCAAGGGGCAAATATGCAAAAATGGATGAAAAAAATGTTCGAAAAAGCCTTTGAAGAATACACTCACACCATAAAAATTTAGGTACAATGTAAGTTGAACATACCGCTGTGCATATGCTTAGAATGAGAATATAAAAGGAGTGGTGTGGTGGGTTGTTATACATTACATTCGGCAAATTACTGCAATCTCTTACAGGTATTCGGACAGCATAAGCTAGATAGCGGAATAACCTTAGATTTCGACAAGCTTAATAACAGGCTTACTATTGTTGAAAAGTACATGGATGATCAGGTTGAAAACACAGAATCAAAAGCCGTTAAGTTTATATCACTGCTTGCCCTTGAAACAAATGTTATTACAACTGTTTCAAGAATAATTAACGGTGCAAGATCCTCAGTTAAAAATGAATTGGCTTATGAAATACTTAAATTTTTAATGTCTAAACCTATATTGCCTTCGGTGTGTAAAAAAACAGTGGAGCAAATTGGAGAAAAAAACGAACTTGACTTATTAGGTTTTTCCACATTCCAGTTAAAATACATAACAAATGAAATAATATCGCTTTTAGATGCGGTTTTACATAAGCAGTATGCAGAACTTCAGTATCTTAATTTTATTTCCTTAATGCAAGACTATGTTAAAAGCAGCAAGAGTAATAAAAATGCCGCGACAATACATGTTTTCTTTAACCAATCAGGGTTCATGTTGTTTGATAAAAGCTATTCAAACATAACTCATAAGGCTTTTTCGGCAGATTCTGATCAGGAGCTGAACTCAAACGAGCTGCTAATTTCGTTCTTGCTTGAACAAATGCCAGAGAAAATCATTGTTCATAAGGCAAAGTCAATTGAAATGCCGAACATTGTGCATACAATAAATCAAATATTTTCAAATAGGGTCTGTATTAGCAATGATGTGGACTTTTTTATTTCGGGTAAAGGTTGTTAGAAAAAAATGAGTTCGGTGTTTTCAAAATGCTTCACTGAAAACCCCGAACTCTATTTATGTTAATTTAATCTACCAGTTAGGCTGGGTATAAACCCTTGTTGCAAGCTCTTTATCAAGATCATAAAGGATATGAGTGTTTCCTTTATAGAATTTAAGTTTTCCTATTATATCAGAAACAGACTCTTCCTCCTCAACCTGTTCATCAACAAACCTCATGATAAATTGGTATGTTGCATGGTCATTACATTCCATTGCAACTGAAGCAATTTCGTTTATGCTTTTAGTAACCTTTTGTTCATGAGCTAATACGCTTTCAAACATATCAAGAGGGTCTTTCCAACTGCTTGGAGGTTCTGAAATTGATTTCATGTGAGAAGGCTTTCCTCTTCTTATAACATAATCGTGCATGAAAAGGGCGTGGAAAAGCTCTTCCTGTGCTTGAACTCTCATCCAGTTTGCAAAGCCTTTAATACCTTCTTGTTCTTCGCACCAAGAAGACATTGATAAGTACATGTATGCAGAGTAAAACTCTGCATTTATTTGATTTTGAAGAAATGTTAATAATCTATCGTCCATTTCCTAAATCTCCTTTGCCCATAACCCGTGTAAATTACAATATTCATAAACCTCAATAGGTTTACCTTCCTCGATTTTAAAGGTTGCTTTAGGCTCAGAATCAGGGGAAAGCTCAACTCTTTGAGTTTTGCCGTCCTGTACAATTAAAATCCACTGAATATAATGTTCTTTAGTCATAGGATGCTCAACATCACCCACAGATACATAAAGAGTATCTCCTTCGATTTTAACTTCAGGCACATGTTTTTCTTTTGCACCGTCAGAGGTGTTAACAGTAAGCTCTTCCATATCATCAGCGCAGCAAACCAGTGTTCCGCCTCCGTCATGCATCATTCCAATGATTGTTCCGCAAATATTACATCTGTAAAAAACTTTTTTCATTAGTTTCTCATCCTCTCTTAAGTTGCGACTGTTAAACCTTTATTGCCTTTTGGAAATTTAAAGATATAATATATTATAACACAATAAAGATATTCGTAAACGGATTTTTTTGAAAAGGAAGAATTAAAAATGGAAGCACAATTTATTATTGGTCTTAGCGGAACAGGCAAGACCACTTTCTGCCTTGAAGCAATTAAAGATGAAATTAAAAACAGGAACGAAAACCCTTTGATTTACCTTGTGCCCGAACAATTTACACTTATGTCTGAAAGAATGGTTGCGGGGTTGATTGAAAATAGTGGACTTTTTAACGCAGAAGTGTTAAGTTTTAGCAGGCTGGCGTTTAGATTCTTTTCAGCTCATGGTCACATGAACAAAAAAGTTATGGGTGATGTGGGCAAAATAATGCTTATCAGAAAAATAATATACGGTCTTGAAAAAGAGCTTAATTTCTATGGAAATACTATAGATAAAAAGGGGTTTCTTGGAAAACTCAAGGATATTATAACAGAGTTTTTCCAGTTCTCTGTCAAAACCTCCGAAATTGATATTTCAAATATAAAGCAGGCAACCCTTAAATCCAAGTGGTCAGATATTACGAAGATTTATGAAGGTTATTGTAACTTTCTAAAAGATTCTTATGTGTCCTCTGACGATTTGCTTGACGTGTTTGCAGAGTCAATTGAAAAGGAACAAGACTACTTGAAAGATTCTGTAATATGGATTGATAATTTTCATGGTTTCACGGCACAGGAATATAAGGTTATTTCAAAGCTTTCAACCATTTGTCAAAAGATTTACATAACATTGGTGGCTCCCCCTATTGACCACAGAAATTCAGAACTTATTCAAGGGGATTTCTTTTATGAAACAAAAAACAGCATGAAAAGACTGAATGCAATTTTTAAAGATAATGGTGTAAACATAAAGCCCCCTATATTTCTATATCATAATCAAAGATTAAAAGGAAACTCTGCAATTCTTGCCCTTGAGCAAAATTTCTTTAGCTTTAACCATAAATTATATGATGGTGAAACGGATAGCCTGAAAATTTTTGCAGCCATTGACATATTTGAAGAAATAAAAATGACAGCAAATGAAATAATAAGCCTAACAAGAGACAAAAACATAAGGTACAAGGACATTGCAATTCTGCTTTGTGATGAAGGGTCTTATGCCAAGCCCCTTAAAAATATCATGCAGGAATTTGAAATTCCAATTTTCATGGACGAAAGAAAGCCAATTTATCAACATCCTCTTATAGAATATATACGGGCGTTACTGGAGACGATCATCTCAAGAAAATCCTTTGAAAGCGTGTCAAGGTATTTAAAAACAGGATTGACCGGAATAGCTGATGAAGATGTATTTTTACTGGAAAATTACATGCTTGCATACGGAATAAAGGGTAGAGACTGGGAACAGCCGTTCAAGTGGGGCTTTGATAGCGGCGTATACGATTTTGACAAAATGGAAGGGTTAAGGGTTACGCTTTTAAACTCCCTTTCTGACTTAACTGAAAAGATAAAAAGCAGCAGTAAATATAAAATACAATTTATTTGTGAACGTTTATACAGTCATTTAAAGACCCATAACATAAGCGAAAGATTAGAGGCACAAAACAACCGCCTAATAGGTTTGCCGGGGTTTATTCAAGATGAACTGTTAAAGGTATGGAATTCATTAATAGAGCTTTTGGGTAAAATGGCAGATACACTTGGAAATGAACAGGTTACTTTAAAGGAATTTATAAAATTATTTGAGGCGGGATTGTCGGAAAGCCATATGGGCGCAATTCCCCAATGCATTGACAATGTGATTGTAGGCGATTTAAGACGTACTCGCTTACCGGAAATTAAAGCACTGTTTGTTCTTGGAATGAACGACAACAACATCCCAGAAAGCAAAGGCGCAACAGGTCTTTTCAGTGAAAACGATAGGAAAGAACTTTTGTCAGCAGGAATAGAAATGGGTCTGTTTGGTCTTAGAAAATCCTGTGAGGAACAGTTTCTGGCATACCTTGCCTTTAGCAAACCAAGAGAACAACTGGTTCTGGGATATTCATTGTTTAATGCTGATTTGGCAGAGCAAAGGCCTTCTTATATTATTAACAGGATAAAAAAGATTTTTAAGGACATAAAACAGGTGACTACAGAAACCCAAGAAGAGATATGTAAAATTAACAAACCAAGCATTGTATTTAAAGAGCTTAACAAGAAAATAACAGACTATGTGAAAACGGGAGAAATGACGCCTTTTTGGAAGGATATTTATACTTGGTTTTATAAAATGGATAGAGAAAAAACAAAGGATCTTACGGAACTTGCTTTTGCATATACGGATTTCGAAAAAATAAGTGCCAGGAGGCTTGCACCGGAAACCTCCGGGAATCTGTTTAAAAGCGATATATATTCTTCTGTTTCAAGGCTGGAAAAATATGCGGCATGTCCCTTTTCATATTTTGCCTCTTACAGTCTTTATTTAAAGGAACGAAAGGTCTATACATTAAATACGCCGGATCTGGGTATCTTGTTTCATAATATGTTGGATTTATATTCAAAAAAGCTTGAAGAAGCAGGTTTTAAATGGCATAATATAACCCAAAAAAAGATGGAAGAACTGGTTTATGAGTCAGTGTATGAAACCACTGGAAAAATGGACATCCTTGCATCAAGCTATAAAAACAAATACCTTGTGGAAAGGTTTAAAAGGGTTAGCAAAAGGGCTGTTTGGGCACTTACCAAGCATGTTCAAAAAGGCGATTTTATACCCTTTGCCTATGAACAGGGTTTTGGCGCACAAGAAGCACTGCCTCCTATTGTCATTGACCTTGAAAATGGCAGAAAAATTATCCTAACAGGCAGGATTGACAGGATTGATACCTTTGAGGGTCAGGACTGCACTTATGTAAAAATTGTAGACTATAAATCAGGTAATGCATATTTCAGCTTACAGGATATATACTATGGCTTGCAGTTGCAGCTTCTGGTATACCTTGATGCGTTTCTGAAATCAAGCCAAAACTATTCACCTGGTGGAATTTTTTATTTCAGGATTAAAGATCCATTTATTAATATAATGTCAATAGATGATGAAGTGGATTCTGTGGTTGAAGAAAAGCTTTTAAAGGAACTTAAGCTTTCGGGGCTTATATTAAGCAATAAAGACGTTGTAAATGCACTGGAAAAGGATCTACAGGGTTATTCCAGTATAATACCGGTTCAGGTGAAAAAAGACGGAGAGCTGGGCAAAAATTCTTCCGTTGCAACACAAGAGCAGTTTAATGACTTGATGCGGCACACTGTAAGAATTGCAAAACAATTAGCAGGTGAGCTTTCAGAGGGAGTAGTTGCAGTTAGTCCTGTGAAACTGCCGGACAAAACAGCCTGTGACTATTGCTTATACGGTCAGATTTGCGGTTTTGATATCAAAATCCCTGGCTGTGAATATCGAGTTCTAAAAAGAATCAGTACGCAAAATGTTTGGGAAAGCTTGGCTAAAATGCCAAATGAGGACAAGTCATGACAGAAAATACCTTAACAAGACAAAATAAAGAGTTTGACAGATTTAATAAAATGTGGGAATATGATTCCAAATACAAAAAGCATGGTTTATTTAAGATAGCAGGCGTGGACGAAGCAGGTCGTGGCGCTCTTGCAGGCCCTGTTGTTTCAGCCGCTGTTATACTTAATGAAGATTTTTATATCACAGAGGTTAATGACTCTAAAAAGCTTTCACCTAAAAAAAGAGAAATACTTTTTGATAAAATCATAGAGAATTGCACAGCCTATAGCATTGACATAACTTCAAATGATGAAATAGATAGAATCAATATTCTAAGAGCATCCCTGAATTCAATGGGCAAGTCGGTGGGAAAACTAAAGACAAAACCTTCTCTGGTATTGGTGGATGGAAACTTCAAGATAGACTCTGACTTGTCTCAAGAACTTGTTATAAAAGGCGACTCACTTAGTATTTCTATTGCAGCTGCAAGCATATTGGCAAAGGTCACAAGAGATAGGCTTATGATAAGTTATGACGCTGTATTTGAAGGTTATTCATTTGCAAAGCATAAGGGCTATGGCACAAAAGAACATATAAACGCCATCAGGGATTATGGCATATCTCCTATACATAGAAAGTCATTTTTAAAGAAAATTAGCGTTTAACAATTTGACTTTCTGATTTAATTGTATTGATAGAAAAATTGCTTTATTGTGAGGAAAAAATCATGAAGGTCAGCGATTATGGTTCAAGTTCATCTGGCTCAAGAAAGAGTTTAAATCAAAACGCAAAGCTTGAAGGCGGAGATAAGTTCAAGGCACTTATTCTTGATATTAGACCAGGCGAGGTTACTTTGCAACTTTCAAACGGCAATGTGATTAACGCTAAATGCGCACAGATCCCCGATGCCAGAATAGGCGAAACGGCGACTTTTTCTGTGCGCAGCAATGAAAATGGAAAACTGATTATTAAGTTTTTTAAAGAAGCCAATGACAACGCTTTTTCTGACTTGGGTTTACAAGCCTTAAAGGGCGCAAGACTTCCTATTACGGATGAAAACCTAAAAGCTGCTTCTGCTCTTGTTAAAAGCGACATTCCCGTTGACATAAACTCACTTACAAAGGCAATAGGGATTATGCAGCAGTATAAAGAAATAGATATAGATCAAATGCTAATGATGGTTCGTGAAAACCTTGATATTACAGACGAAAATATTATGCTTCTTGAAAAACACCTTTCTAGGGATGAATGTATCAAACCTGCAATGGGCGCACTTGTGAAGGCTCTTTCAGGTGTTGAGGACAAGAAACTGGCAAACCTTGTTTGCGCACTATTTCTTGAAAATGTCAGCGATAAACAAAAAGAATTCATAGGCGGATTTTTAAAATACATGTCAGGTGGCGGAAAAAACAAAATCAGTACTCCTGAATTCTTGAAAGTTATTATGAAAGTCGACAGGAAAAAAATCATTGAAATGTTAAAACACTCGCTGTTTATAGAGCCTAAAAATTCTTTTGTAGCCGATAAATACTTAAATCGTTTGTATAATGCAATTAAAATTTCAGATGAATCCTTGCAGAACTTTAAAGGCAGCAATTGGGATGGTCTTAAAAATGTTCTGTCTTCTATTAAGAATGATATGGACTTTTTAAAGAGCTTTTCTCACAGCGAATTCCAAAGAATTCCTTATAAAATAAACAACAGTTATAACGAAGCAAAATTATTCGTATTCGGTAACAAAAAAAATAAGGCGATTAAAGATTTAACAACAGCGGTTTTAGTGCTAAACACGGCCTCCCTTGGAAGGCTCGAGATATTAGTCCAAAAAGAAGGAAAGAACGTTAGATGTCGTTTTGGAGTAAGTGGTGAAGAAGAAAAGAACTTCTTAATAAAAGACATAGTAAAGCTAAAACAAAGTATAAATAATCTGGGTTATATTTTTACCGATGCATCGTTTGATATAACATCAGAACTCATTGAGAAACTTGGAAACTGGAACAATTCAGAAGAAATAGAAGGTTCAAGGGATAAAAGGTATGGTTTTGATTTAAGGGTATAGGGCGTGAGATTATGGATAATGAAAAGAAACAGAAAAAGGCTGCGGCAATTTCATACAGTTCAGATAACATTGCACCAACTGTTTTGGCAAAAGGAAAGGGTCATGTTGCTGAAAAGATCCTTGAAAAAAGAGGAGATATACCCGTTATTGAAAACAAAGAACTTGTGGATGAGCTAACAAAGGTGGATATAGGAGCATATATTCCGCCGGAGTTATATGAAGTAGTTGCACAAATTCTAATTTTCATTTCTGATCTTGACAAAAATGGACGAAGGAATGGATAAAAAAGAACTTGGAGACTTGGGCGAAAACCTTGCTGTTGGCTTCTTGGTAAAATTGGGATTTACAATAATTATAAGAAACTATAGAACTTTATACGGTGAAATTGATATAATAGCCAGGTCAAGATCAAACGAAACCCTTGTATTTGCAGAGGTTAAACTAAGGACTAATAACAGATTCGGATTACCAGCAGAAGCTGTTACAATTAATAAACAAAAAAGGATTATTTCGGCTGCAACGCAATTTATATCTGAAATAAATGAGCCGGAATGTTCATTCCGGTTTGACGTTATTGAGGTTTATATTAAAAACAAAGAATATAAAATAAATCATATTAAAAACGCATTTTGGGGTTAAAAATGAAAAAAAATATAGTTGGTGACTTGGAATACTATACATTTGAGGCATTTGATAGGTCAGGGCTTGTAAAACATGCATTTACAACTAAAAAAGGCGGTTTCAGTCAAGGTCATTATGCATCTTTGAACCTTTCTTATAAAGATGGTGAGGACAAGGCTATAACATTTAAAAACTTTGAAAAAGTCACTTCCGCATTGGAAATTAATATAGACGACATGGTATTTGCAAACCAAACGCATATGATAAATGTCAGGCTTGTTGATAAAAAAGACAGGGGTAACGGTATTCTCAGAAAAAATGTGTTTAATGACATTGACGCATTGATTACAAACCAAGAGAATGTCTGTCTTGTGACATTTCATGCTGATTGTGTCCCTATTTTTCTGCTAGATACTAAAAATAAAGCAATCGGTCTTGTTCATGCAGGGTGGCGAGGTACTAGAGGTCGGATTGTTGCAAATACATTAGATAAAATGAAAACGCATTTTAATACAAACCCTATACATATTATTGCAGGAATTGGACCATCCATTTGCCAGAGCTGCTTTGAGGTTGACGAACCTGTTGCACTTGAGTTTGATCCAGGGTATCATAATTTTATAGAAAGACAGCTAAAAGAATCGGGCGTAAAATATCATATAAATTTACAGCAAATAAATAAACAGATTTTAACAGAATGTGGTGTTTCACGTGAAAACATAGAAATTTCATGCTTATGTTCTAAATGTCTCACAGAGGACTTTTATTCACATAGGATCTCGGGAAGCAAAAGAGGGAATATGGCTGCAATGATTGAGTTGATAAAATGAAAACAAAAGAGAATTTAATAAAAGAGGTTTGCAGGGATAGTATTGCAGAGGAACTAGGCATTCAGCCCGGGGATGTTATGCTTAATATAAACGGAAAAGCCGTTTTAGATGTGTTTGATTATAAATTTCTTATTGCAGATGAATATATCGAAATGCTGATTAGAAAGCAAGACGGTGAGGAATGGCTTTTAGAAATTGAGAAGGACGAATATGAGGACATAGGTCTTGTTTTTGAAAACTCGCTTATGGACAGGGTTAGTGGTTGCGGAAACAAATGTATATTTTGTTTTATTGATCAACTACCAAAAGGGATGCGTAATACTTTATACTTTAAAGACGACGATAGCAGGTTATCTTTCTTTCAAGGCAACTACGTAACTCTTACAAACATGAGCAAAAAAGACATTGAAAGAATTATTTATTATCATATGTCACCTATTAACATATCCGTTCATGTCACAGATCCAAAGCTTAGAGAAGAGATTCTCGGAAATAAAAAAGCAGGCAATGTACTTGAATACATTGAAATGCTTAACAAAAGCGGAATTGATATAAATGGTCAAGTGGTGCTTTTAAAAGGCATTAATGATGGGGAAATCCTTAGGAAAACCATTTCAGAACTTGCGGCTTATGATTCAGTAAAAAGCCTTTCCGTTGTACCAGTTGGGCTTACTAAACACAGGAAAGGGCTTACTCCTCTTTTGCCCATAGAAAAAGAGGACGCCATAAAAGCTGTCAAGGAAATAGAAGGGTTTTGGGATAGGTTCTTAAAGGATAAAGGCAGCCGATTGGTATTTGCTTCCGATGAACTGTATCTCACTGCTGAAATGGAGTTGCCACCATTTGAAGCCTATGAGGATTTTTATCAGTTGGAAAACGGTGTTGGAATGATGAGACTGTTTGAGAAAGAGTTTAATGACGCTTTTGAGAAAGTCAAACCTGAAATTTTTGAGCAGAATATTCATATCGCCACAGGCAAAAGCGCATATCCCTTTATGAAAGGTTTTGCAGAAAGAATCATGGGCAAAATGAAAAATGCAGAAATTAATACACACCTGATCGAAAACAATTTTTTTGGAAGATCCATAACTGTGTCGGGGCTTTTAACCGGCACTGATATAATAAATTCACTTAAAGGCAAGATAAAAGACGGAGTGCTTCTTATACCGGAGAATGCACTAAGGTCAGGGGAAGATGTTTTACTGGACGACCTTAGACTTTCAGACATTGAAGATGCGCTTTCGGTCAAGGTTGCGTCTGTTCCTGTTGACGGCGGAGCTTTTCTTGATGTTATATTAAAATCTGGGAGGAACAAATGGGAAAAAACGCAAAAACAATAGTAGCAGTTGTGGGTAGGCCGAATGTAGGTAAGTCCACGTTATTTAATAAGCTTGTCGGCAAACAACTCTCTATTGTTGAGAATACGCCGGGGGTTACCAGGGACAGGATTTATTCCGATGCTAACTGGCTTAAACATAATTTTACTGTAATAGACACAGGTGGACTTGAGCCTGATTCAAAAGACAGTATTACAAAACAGATGTATGTACAAGCTCAGGTTGCAATGGAAACAGCAGATGTTATTTTGTTTGTAACAGATGTAAGGCAAGGTGTAACTGACGATGATATGTTTGTTGCAACAGAGCTACGCAAAACTAAAAAGCCTGTGTTGTTGGTTGTAAACAAGGTTGATAATATACAAAAAGATGAGCTTGCGGTTTATGAGTTTTATAACTTGTCTTTGGGTGATCCTATGCCTATTTCGGCGGAACAGGGTCTTGGATTAGGTGAGATGCTTGATGAGCTGGTGGAGCTTTTTCCAAAACAATCGGAAGAGGAAGAAGACGAGGACGTTATTAGCGTTGCCATTATAGGCAAACCAAACGCTGGTAAATCGTCAATTGTGAATAAGATAATAGGTGAGGAAAGGGTTATTGTAAGTGATATCCCCGGAACAACAAGAGACGCTGTTGACAGTTCTTTTGAAAGAAACGGCGACAAGTTTGTATTAATCGACACGGCAGGAATAAGGCGCAAGAGCAAAATAAAAGAACGCATT
The DNA here is from genome assembly GCA_964611655.1 of uncultured Eubacteriales bacterium. GTDB lineage: Bacteria > Bacillota > Clostridia > Lachnospirales > CAZTAY01 > CAZTAY01. The sequence goes on along the minus strand of CAZTAY010000003.1, from coordinate 2,271 downwards.
GAGCAGTATAGCATTGTCCGTGCAGTGGCAGCAATTGAGCGTGCTAATGTAGCTGTTTTAATGATTGATGCGCAATATGGAATTTCAGAGCAGGATGCAAAGATTGCTGGTATAGCTCATGAAAGGGGAAAAGCAGCAGTTATTGCCGTTAATAAATGGGATTTAATAGAAAAGAATGATAAAACAATATATGAATTTACCAGAGAGATTGATAATAGACTTAAATATATGTCCTATGCGCCAAAGGTTTTTATATCGGCGCTTTCAGGTCAGAGGGTTCACAAATTGCTTGAAACCGTAAAGATGGTTAATGAAAATCACGTACTAAGAGTTCAAACGGGGATTTTAAATGACATTTTGATTGAGGCAATGGCAATTAACCAACCTCCTGCTGAAAAAGGCAAACAGCTTAAAATTTATTATATCACTCAGGCATCAGTTAGACCGCCTACATTTGTGCTTTTTGTAAACTCCAAAGAACTTCTGCATTTTTCATATCGTAGGTTTATAGAAAACCAAATTAGGCAAGCATTCGGATTTACAGGAACGCCTATACATTTTGTTGTAAGGGAAAGGGCTGATTAGGGTTGTATAGACTTCTTTGTATTGTAATCGGTTATGGTATTGGCTGCTTGCAGACTGCTTATTATGTTTCAAGGTGGTACGGCAAGATAGATATTAGAGAACACGGAAGCGGTAACGCCGGAACAACAAACGTACTTAGAACCCTTGGGGCAAAGGCTGGTGCGGTAACATTTGTTTTGGACATTTTAAAAGCTGTTTTGGCGTATGTTGTTTGTTCTTTGCTTTTTAAAGGCGGAGGAACATTCTTTGGAAATAATGCTTCTCTATTACCTGGACTGTACGGCGGACTTGGGGTGGTGCTCGGACATAACTTCCCTGTGCAGCTCAGGTTTAAAGGCGGAAAAGGAGTTGCATGTTCCCTTGCCATAATTCTATGCCTTGACCTTAAAGCGGCTTTAATTACTTTTGGCATTGGAATAGTAACCGTTATATTAACGAGGTTTATTTCGCTTACATCATTAATTATGTGCGGGTTGTTTTTTTTGTTATCAATTGTGTTTTCATTCACAGTTGAAACAATTCTGGTTTTTGGAGTCATAACAATCCTATGTTTCTATCAGCACAGGGAAAACATCAAAAGGCTAATTAGCGGCAACGAGAATAAATTCACAATTAAAAGCCGAAGGAGGAGCGAGCTTTGAAAATTTCTGTAATGGGTTCTGGTAGCTGGGGCACAGCCCTTGCGTTGCTTCTTCATGACAACAAACATGATGTAACTCTATGGTCATATAGTGTCGAAGAAGTTAAACGCATCAATGCTGACGGTCAAAACAAAGAATTCCTTCCGGGTATTGATATACCAAAGGATATGAACATAACAGAGGGTATGGAAGAAGCTGCCGAAAGTGACATTTTTGTGCTGGCATCACCCTCACAGCATGTAAGGGGTGTTTTAAAAAGTCTTGTGCCATATCTTAAGGGGTCAAAGGATTTTGTAAATGCTGCAAAGGGCATTGAGGAAGGCAGCTTGCTTAGAATGACGGAGGTAATGGCTCAGGAGCTTCCAAAGGGCTGCGGGATATCTATTTTGTCAGGGCCAAGTCATGCAGAAGAGGTTTCAAAAAAGATACCTTCCGCAGTGGTCATTTCATCTTTAGACGACCAGCTTGCACGAAAGATGCAGAATATTTTTATGGCGCCAACTTTCAGGGTTTATACCAATCCGGACGTAACAGGAGTTGAACTTGGAGGGGCCATTAAAAATGTTATTGCTCTTGCAGCGGGAATCAGTGACGGCTTAGGTTATGGCGACAACTCAAAGGCAGCTTTAATGACAAGAGGAATTGTTGAGATTGCAAGGCTTGGGGTTTCCCTTGGAGCAAAACCAGAAACATTTTCTGGGCTTGCAGGTATTGGTGATTTAATAGTTACATGTACCAGTATGCACAGCAGGAATAGGCGTGCAGGGATATTGCTTGGAAAGGGCAACAAACTTGAAGAAGCATTAAAAGAAATTCATATGGTTGTGGAGGGCGTTGCAACGGCTCATTCAACTTACGAGCTGTCCAAAAAAGTTAATGTGAACATGCCTATTACAACTGAAATATTTAATGTGGTCTTCAATGGAAAAAATCCTAAAGACGCAGTAAATGATTTAATGACAAGGACTAAGAGGGAAGAACAAGACTTTTTGCTTGGATAAAATGGGTTTGGAAGATTTTTAGATTTTTTTCTAAAGTTTTCCAA
>CAZTAY010000002.1:0-53633 GCA_964611655.1 uncultured Eubacteriales bacterium | reverse complement strand
GCAAAACTTTCAGGCGGTGTTGCTGTAATCAAAGTTGGCGCTGCTTCAGAAACAGAAATGAAAGAAAAGAAACTTCGTATGGAAGACGCACTTGCAGCTACAAGAGCTGCTGTTGAAGAAGGAATTATCTCTGGCGGAGGTAGTGCATACGTACACGCAATCAAAGAAGTTAAACCTCTTCTTGATTCACTTGAAGGCGACAAGAAAACAGGTGCTGCAATCATTATTAAAGCTTTAGAAGCACCTATGACTCAAATCGCTATCAACGCAGGTTTTGAAGGCGCAGTAATCGTTAATAAAGTTATGGAAATGCCTACAGGCACAGGTTTCAACGCTCTTTCAGAGCAATATGTAAACATGTTTGAATCAGGTATCATTGACCCAACAAAGGTTACAAGAAGTGCAATCCAAAACGCAACATCAGTTGCTTCTACATTCTTAACAACAGAAGCAATCGTTGCAGAAATTCCTGAAAAAGAACCAGCACTCCCAGGCGGCGGCATGGGTGGAATGGGCGGCATGGGCGGCATGATGTAATCACCTACACTTACAGAGCTAAAAACTAAAAACTATGTCATCTAGAAAACCAAAGGCTGTTGATATTAAATTATCAACAGCCTTTGGTTTGACTATATTATATTAACACCCAAGGCATATCCGGAGGTGTTAATATAATATAGTCAAATGCAATTAAAACAGAAGTGAAGAACGTCGTAAAAATTAGAGTAGTTAGAAAGAAGAGCACTAAGCTTATTTATGAGCCAAGCCTAGAACTTTTCGATAGGATTAAGCTCTGGAAAAAAAATGGGGTAAGAATAAAAGGGTATGCCCGAATTTTTCCGCAATAGAAATAAGCCTATTCTTTCTGTTAAAGGCGGCGGTTATCGGGTATGTAAATAATTTTGTGCTAATTGACTAAAAAACTCCAAGAAGGCAAGACTGGAAATAACATGAAACAAACTCCCGAAAGGAGAATATTATGTCTAAAGTAACGAAGGAATTATTGCGTCAACTCGTGAAAGAAGAGCAGTTTGGAAGCACTAAAGAAATCATGGTTGCAATAAAAGAAATGTTTCAGGTTATTAGCTTTTCGCTTTCTTGGGTTGAGAATTAGCACAAAATTTGGGACAGTCTCGCGTTATCCATTACAATAACGGAATTGGACGGGAGTTCATTCAAGAGACGGGTTTCAAACCATACTTCAAATAGTAAGCTATTCATTGTACCATCCTACTGCAACGGCGCAAGAATTCTTTTTCCGAGCTTTGCAGCAACAATGCCGACTCTATGATACTTTTTACCGAAACACAGACAATTACATATTCCCCTTTTTTGGCATAGCAGTATTATCGGTGTAATTATGTATCAATGCCGGTTTCGTCTACATATGCGATGGAGTTTTTTGGTGTTTAGGACAGTTTTTCAATGAAATCAGCTATCTTTCTTGGATCTTGTTCTTTGTAGCGTTTTGTCTTTTTTACGCAAAATTCCCAAGTGCTTTAGTAGTCTGCATATGGTTGATTGTGCACAACCAAACTGTTTTGCCACTTCTTTTTGATAAGCGTCAGGATTAGATTTTATATACTCCTCCAGCTTTTCAAGCGGCACCTTAGAGACATACGTTCTTTGTTTTTTCTCGGTTTCTTTTTACCCAAGTGCTTAGCGTAGTTTCTGATATGCCAAATACTTGGGCTGTCTCCTTAGATGTGTGTCCCTTTCCCAAATATTTAATTGTTTGTTTGTAAAATTTTATATCCTAGCTCATGGTTTTATTTTACCATATATCATAACTTTTTTATTTGAATTTTACTATAAACTTTAGCTTCAAGCAAAAAGCCTCCTTTGAAAGTATAGATACGGGCTTTACCTTCTCAAGTGCTGGATTGTATCTCCTCAAAGCATAAACAGAATATGCTGCACCTGGGATCAAGATTCCATACGCTTCAAATAACTTCAAAGTCTTGCTTTTGTTTTATTGTATATTTTTTATTTTAATCTGGTATAATTTGTGCCAAATCATCCTCAACATCTATTCCGTATGATATTGCTATTTGACCAATCATTATTCCAAACGTACATCTTAGTTCTCCAATAGCGGATGTAAATATCCGGTTATAATCAGTACCCCTACAAACTGCAAAACGCCTAAAACCATCATTATCTGCACATTGACTCAAACATTTATTACATGCAATTCTCATTGCTCTAATATACGAATTTAATTCAGACTTTTCGCTTATACAACTTAATTTTTTTGTTAAGTAATTTTTAATATCAATAATTGAAGAAACACATTGATGTACTGATTCATGGTCGTATTCCGAATATAATACACGTCTAGGTTCAAGAAATATAATAATTTGTCGTGCGACCTCTCTTTCTGTTACGGAAGGATTCCAAGATACGCCAAATATTGGACAACTTATACCTGTCAATTTATTTGCTAAATCTAAAAACCTCATAACTCTCTTCCTTTCCCTTAAATAATTAAAAACAGAACTTAAAACTTTTCGTACTATGTATAATTGTGATAAATTTCTAGCAATTCCTATCGTTATTACAAAACGGATAGCAACACGGTTATTTGTATTTTACTACTACAATCTAAAACTCCAAACTATTAAAAATCCTAGTAGAAATAAAAAAAGAAATAGCAATTACAGCAAGTGCAATAACCGGAGACAAATGCATCCATTGCATAACAACCTCTTCACTAGGAGGTTTGATAGTTGTATTTGAAAAAAACATTATAACCGCCGTGGGAACAAGGAACAAGACAATCATAATCAACCTGCCTTTTTCAACACCTAACTTAAATATGAACGGTAAAATAAGTGCTGCAAGAGTAATCCCAATTGACATGGAAGTCACTGATGTTAGTATTGATTCTGTTGGGTTTTTAGAGAGAACAGCCCCTATAGCTGCTGATATAACAATACTGAATAATGCACAAATTAAAGAAAGTAAATACTTTGAAGCTACTATGTCAGTCCTAGAAACAGGCATAGTTAGCGAATACTTATAGAAATTTGCTTTTTCGTCATAAGCCATTGAGTTAATTGGAATTAATACTGTAAAAATCATCATGACACCCGAGAATAAATAGTCCTCTTTATATAGGATGCTAAACATCAGCCAAAACCCTATAAGAATTAAATAAATTTTTCCTTGTTGCTTTAGGTTATATATATCCTTTATTAAAAGACTTTTCATTATTTACCCTCCTTGACAAAATAAAGCATGATATCTTCAATGGTGGTTATGTCCGTTTTGATGTCAGCTCTAATTTTACTTTTTAGTGCTAGGGCTTCAACAACAAAACTGCTTTTTCGAGCACCTATTATAGCTGATTTGTCAACAAACTCATATTCTGCCTCGGAACACTTAATAAGAGCATATTTACTGAGAAGTACATCCTTTTCTTCAGAAAATATTATACTACCTTTATGTATAAATGTAATATAATCACATATTTTTTCAAGGTCACTTATAATATGTGAAGATATAAGTATACTGTGGTTTTCATCCTGTATAAAATCCATGAATACATCAAGAATTTCATCCCGAACAATAGGGTCAAGTCCACTAGTTGCCTCATCCAATATCAAGAGCTTACTGTCATGAGAAAGTGCAACGGCAATAGAAAGCTTCATTTTCATTCCTCTTGAATACTCTTTTATAGGTTTTTTGGTTGGCAGCGAAAAGCTTATAACATACTTCTCAAAAGACTTTTCGTTCCATGTTTTATAACAATTTTTCATTAATACTGCTATTTCTTTGACAGACAAATTTTCAGGAAAACTGCTTTCGTCCATTACAACACCAATATGTTCTTTTAATGATTTATTATTAAAATCTGCATTTCCAAGAACCTCTATTTGGCCACTGTCACGCTTGATTAAATCAAGTATAAGCTTAATTGTAGTGCTTTTTCCTGCTCCATTTTCTCCGATAAAACCCATGATACAGCCTGAAGGCAAGGTTAGATTCACATTATTTAAAGTAAAGTCTTTATATCGTTTTGTGAGATTTTTAATCTTAATTGCATTAGTCATTTTTATCCTCCATATGTAGAAATCTGACTTTTTTGCATGGTTTTGTTTCTGAATCAATTCACTTTGTAAATCAGTGTAAGCATTTGATGCAAATCCTCAAGACTTAAATTGCAGCTTGAAGAAAGTTCGATAATTTCTTGCATATGCTCTTCAATCCTTCGTAAAATTTCTTCTCTGATTAATTCTACATTTTTACTTGCAACAAAACTTCCTTTGCCTGTGACAGAAACGATAAATCCATCACGCTCCAGTTCTTCATAAGCACGCTTAGTTGTAATTACGCTTATGCGAAGTTCTTTTGCCAGCAAACGCATTGATGGCAATGTTTGGCCTTCATGTAGTTCACCGGAAACGATTTTAGATTTTATTTGAGTATAAATTTGGTCATATATTGGTTGACCACTTGAGTTACTTATTAAAATATCCAAAAAGTATTGCCCTCCGCAGTAATATTGTATATATATACTATATTCAATATTATGTGTTTTGTCAATGTATTATTATTAATTTTAGCACAAAGGAAGGTTGTCCAATAGGAGGAATTAAAAAACAGCCGGCAAAAATGCCGGCTGTCACTAAAACTAACTTGTAATTAATAATCTTCTTTACGGCGTTCAGTACGCAGTTTATAACGTTTTTCGCCCATAGCCCATTCGCGTTTCTGTTCATCAGTTTCAGGAACTAAAGACTCAACTTCCCTAGGTTTGCCGTTATCATCTATTGCAACCATAACAAGGTATGCTCTATTTATAAGCACTGTTTCTCCCTGTTGATTTTCCCTAAAGGTATCAACCTTAACTTCCATTGATGTTCTTCCTGTATATGTCATTTCACCTTTTAATACTATAAGATCCCCAACATATGCAGGTTCTTTAAAAACAAGGCTGTCAACAACAGCGGTTATACAGTTTGAACCTGAATGTCTTGTTGCAACAATTCCGGCAACCTCGTCAATCCATTGCATAAGAGAACCCCCGAAAAGACGCCTCTGTCCGTTTAAATATTGATAACGTAGCCCACGCACCTGTACAGTATATGAATCTTCAACTCTTTTCATAGCACACCTCCATAATACAAAATGTTGTTACGAATATATAATAATAACAATACTTTATTTATACAACAGCTTTTGTAAATTGTCAACTTGGTTGAGGGTTTAGTCTACGTTCAAAAAGCTTCTCTGAAAACTTAGTATTTATATCCGCAGTTGTGACAAAAGCACTACAAATCTCACTCATACATTAAATAATGCCGTGCAAAACCCTATGCGGGCTTATTCGACTTCGCAAACCCTTGAAATTAATATTTAATTTCCTTTTTAAACCCTTTGTCCTCGGTATAACCTAAGCTTCTGTAAAATTTATGTGCATTTATTCGGTCACTACTGGAAACCAAAATTATGTAGCTGCAATTATTAGAGTAAGCAATGGACTCTAAATGTGTCAGAATCATTTTCCCAACGCCCTTACCCCGGTATTCTTCTAATACTACAACATTTTCAATCACCATAAATTGCTGACAATCTCCAACTAAATCATAGCAAAGGATACCCATGGCAGTTCCTATAACTCTGTCATTCTGATCCCTAACAACAATCAAGTGATAAAATTCATTTTGTAGTATTCTTTCAATAATAGTCTCACTTTTTTTTGAATTTGCATCCTTCTCCGACAACTGAAAATACAATGTACCTAAATCTTTAATGTCTTCCCTTTTAGCCTTATCAATTATCATAAAGTCACCCTATAGTTCTTTCTGTCTAAGATTTTATTATTAATAACAAATATAAAATATTTGAGATTTGAGATTTCATTTAACGAATTACATTACGAAGTATTCCGATACCCTGGATTTCACATTCAACTACATCCCCAGGTTTTAGATATTTAGGTGGGTTAAAGCCCATTCCAACCCCCGACGGCGTGCCTGTTGCTATGATAGTTCCGGCTTTTAATGTCATCCCCCTTGAAAGCTCTGAAATTATATGGGGAATAGAGAAAATTAAATTATCTGTGCTGCTGTTTTGCCTTAATTCACCGTTAACCCTTGACATTATTTTAAGAACAGGCGGGTTTTCGAACTGGTCTTTCGTCACAATACATGGTCCCATTGGCGTAAAACCGTCAAGACTCTTGCCAAGATACCACTGTGTATGGGTTCTTTGTAAATACCTTTCACTGATATCGTTTATAATTGTATAACCCATTACATAATCAAAAACCTGATCCTTTGGTACGTTTTTTGCATCCTTTCCGATTATAATCCCAAGCTCAACCTCGTAGTCAAGCTCTAAGGCATATCCTCCATGAGTCTCAACAAAACCACCATCACCTACAGCTTCATTCACTCGTTTTGAAAAATAAATTGGGTTTTGTGGTCTGCCAGTTGGAGCACTGTCCTTTAACACAGACGTCTCTTTAGTATGCTCTTCATAATTAAGCCCAAGACAAATCACATCTTGCATAGGTGTAATGATTGGCGGCATCTTTAAAACATCAGAATAATGTAAACATTCCCCCTTATATACACCTGCTTTTTTTTCAAGTTCTAAATGATCAATCTGCTCCCAAGCCACAATTAGTCGGTTCATGCTGCCAAAGATATACCCTAGCTCTTTAAGTGGGACTACTTCCCTGTCCTCATTACGTAAAATGCCTATGTCTTCTTCTCCTTCATACTTGTAGGTTATTAGCTTCATAGTAGTCTCCTCCTTTTAATCCGTCTTTTCCTCGGGTTCATTTTTATGATGTGAATGCCTTGAATGTTTCCTGCTGATTTTAATATGAGGTTTTGTTCGTGTATGCACAATAGATATTTTATTAAAATGCTTCAACTCGTCATAGAAAGCTGAAATAAAAATTGTTAGCAATACCATACCTATCATGGATTCTAGCATTACTATAACCCTGACTGTTGATGAATTGGGTAATATGTCACCGTATCCAACTGTTGAAATAGTGATAGCGCTGAAATACAAAAAGTCAACTAACGAATAACTTGTCAGGCTATTTATTTCAATGTCATAGATTACATCTATTGAATCATCAAAAAAGTTGATTGAGTTTTGCAGGTAATAGTCGATAAGACTAATATCAAAGAATTTGTCTGACATGTCTTGAAAAGTGTATAATTTATTAGTGGTTGGGATTTCATGGCTTAGAGCTGTACGTGGAACCCAGATATAATAGTCATATTCCTTTGATAAATATTTAAAATATTCTCCTATAGGGAGAACCAATACTTCTCCTACGTTTTTTCGCATCACATATTCTTCCGGAATCTCTATTATACTCATTCTCAATTTACTGTATTTTTCATTGCCTATAATTTGGTCGTCGGATTCTAACAATTGTAAATAAAAGAAATTGAATCCCTCGTTTTTCCACCTATTTGCATAATAATCAGCCCAATAGTTGCCTATGGGAGAAAGTCCTCGTGCCGAATCATAGTTGTAAGTTATAACAGGGTTATCGTTGGAAGTTAGTTTAAGTGGAATTACATTTTTATTGAAGTTCTTAAAAAGCTCTTTTGTGATGTTATAGTTGATATTGATATTCATTTTTTCTTGGAAAATCACGTTCTTTGACTTTAAAAGTATGTCTTCCTGAAATAAGAAGGATTCACCTTGCGTGCTGTTAGCTATAACCCAATACATTATTCCGCAACAGAGCCAAAAGAACAGGTATAAAAACAGAATAAAAAAACTTTTTACATGCTTAAATTTAGAAATTCTATGTCTTAAGTTCATTATCTAATTCACAACCTATCTAATTAAACTGAGTCAGAGCATGGGTTATTCTAAAATTATAACATATTGGCATAATTCACACAATCCTTGTGTATTATACCTTAACTAAAAAAGCATAGAGGATTATATTTTCCTCTATGCTTAGATTATTGACAATCAATTATTTATGAGATGTTGGTAAAGAGTTGAATCTCTAATTTTAGGTGTTAAACACATTAGTCCTTTTGTCTGCATTTGTCTACATTTTAAACATAGTTGATATACTTTCCCTACGCCTTTAAAACTCGTGCAATACAACTTTGCCCTCTGCAAGACTTGACCTAACATCGATAACTCTCTGGTTTTTTGAACCTACAAATTTCAGAGCAAGACTTTTTTGTTCCTGGATATATCTTCCGTCAATTATTATGTCTATTTTTTCCATCAATCTTTTGTAGGATTCATTTGTTAAAAGTTCTTCCCACAGATAACCTGTGTAAGCTATTATATTAAGCGATGGCAGTTTACCTTTTATAGCGTTTACGAGTGATAAAAGTGCGTCCGCCTGCAAAAACGGTTCCCCCCCTGATAGGGTCACACCTGAAAGCAGCGGATTTCTTTCAATACGCTGCAATATTTCATCAATTGAAACCTCTTTACCGCCGTTCATGTCCTGGGTTTCAGGATTATGACAACCCTTGCATGCTAAGTTACAGCCCTGTAAGAACAAGGTAAACCTAAGCCCTGGTCCGTCAACAATAGAATCGTCCGTCATTCCTGCAATTCTTAATTTCATAAGCCGTGTTTAACTCTTTCTCTTACTTCCGAAAGCTTTGCATTATTAAACCTGTCAAGCGTTCCCACAAGATATCCTGTGATTCTCCTGATTCTTTCAAATGGCAAATCAGCTTCGGTTCTTTGGCATTTTGGACAAGTGTCATCAATAATGCCGTTATAGCCACAAACAGGATCTCTGTCAACAGGGTGATTTATAGAACCATAGCCTATACCCTGTTCTTTCATGAACCTTATGACGCTTTCAAAAGCTTCAAGGTTTTTTGACATATCGCCATCCATTTCAACATATGTGATATGACCTGCGTTTGTAAGCTCATGATAAGGTGCTTCAATTTTAATTTTTTCAAAAGCATTAATTTCATAATAAACAGGCACATGAAAGCTGTTTGTATAGTAATCTTTATCGGTTATTCCTTTTATTACTCCAAAAACTTTTTTGTCAATTTCAACAAAACGTCCCGAAAGACCTTCTGCCGGTGTTGCAATTAGTGAGAAGTTAAGCTTTAATTGGGCTGCTCTCTCATCAAGTCGCTGACGCATATGCGTAACAATTTCAAGTCCTAACTGTCTTGCCATTTCATCCTCACCGTGATGTTTGCCTACTAATGAAACAAGACATTCCGCAAGCCCTATAAAACCTACTGTTAAAGTTCCATTCTTAAGAACCTCGCCAATCTCCTCATCATTTCCAAGCTTATCTGAATCAATCCAAACACCCTCTCCCATAAGGAAGGGGAAGTTTTTGATTTTTTTGTTTGAGATTGCCATAAGTCTCTCTACAAGCTGGTTCATGCAAAGATCAAGCATTTTGTCAAGGCTTTCATAGAACTTTATTATACTATGCTCTGCCAACATTGCTAGCCTTGGAAGATTTATAGAGGTGAAACTTAAATTACCTCTTCCATATGTAATTTCTTTATCAGGGTTAAAAACATTTCCTATTACTCTTGTCCTACAGCCCATGTATGCAATCTCTGTTTCCGGTCTGCCTTCTTTATAATATTTAATATTAAAAGGAGCATCCTGGAAAGCAAAGTTAGGGAATAGTCTTTTTGCACTAACTTTAATTGCAAGTTTAAAAAGATCATAATTCGGGTCATTAGGATTATAATTAATGCCTTCTTTAACTCTGAAAATATGGATTGGGAATATTGGTGTTTCCCCGTTTCCTAGTCCAGCCTCAAGAGCTAAAAGCACGTTTTTGGTGACAAGTCTACCCTCATATGACGTGTCAGTACCGTAATTTACTGAAGAAAACGGTGTTTGAGCACCTGCCCTTGAATGCATTGTGTTAAGATTATGTATGAAGGCTTCCATTGCTTGATATGTTTCTCTTTCAGTTGAAGAGCTTGCATTTTTAACTGCAAACTTCTGGCATCTTTCAACGTCCTTCTCATCAAAACCTTTGTCAACTAGCATCTTTCTTTCTTCATTACAGTAAGCATCATAATTGGCAATTCGCAGTTCAATGCCCTTGCTTAATATTTCTTTTTGGATAATATTAAGAGTATCATCCATGTCATCATTATCCATTATAAGCTCAAAAGCCTTTGATAGGTTTACTCTATATTGCTTAATAAATGTTTTTCGAACGCCTATGGCAAGACCCAAATCAAAGTTTGCAATACTTTGACCGCCGTGTTGATCGTTCTGGTTTGACTGGATAGCAATACACGCAAGCGCCGAATAGCTTGTAATGCTGTTAGGTTCTCTTAGGACACCATGACCTGTTGAGAATCCACCTTCAAATAGTTTAACAATATCAATCTGGCAACAAGTGGTTGTAAGCCCGAAAAAGTCAAGGTCATGGATATGTATATCCCCTTCCCTGTGAGCTTTTGCATGTTCGGGGTTTAACATAAACATTTCATAAAACTGTTTCGCACCCTCGGAACCGTATTTTAACATTGCGCCCATTGCAGAATCGCCGTTTATGTTTGCATTTTCCCTCTTGATATCGCTATCTTTAGCATCCTTAAACGTGAGATCCTCATAAGTTTTCATGAGCCTGCCGTTCATCTCTCTGATTCGGCTTCTCTCTGCTCTATAAATTATGTAAGACTTTGCAACATGGGCATGGTTCCTTGCAATCAAGATTTCTTCAACTATATCTTGAACCTGTTCAACGGTTGGCGTGTTAAATCCTCTTTTATAAATCTCGCTAAAAACGTCGCCGCTTATTTCCTTGAAGTATGAATAAGGTTTGAACTCGCCTGTGGCTATAAAAGCTTTCTTTATGGCATCCGTTATTTTTTCTTCATCAAAGACCGTTTTTCTTCCATCACGTTTTACTATTTCACGAATGGCAAAATCGGTTTCTTGTAATATTTGCATGTATAACACTCCTCTTGTCATACTTTATCTTAAAAGCATCGCAACAAAGGATAAAAAAGCCTTATATACGTATATACCATATAACATCTGGGAATTTTCTATGGTATAATAATATGTTATATAGCTTTAATTTTGAATGTCCTTGTTGTCCTTAACAGTATAACAGAATACCAAAATTTTTTAAATGATTTTTTTTATCCTGATTTCAACAAATTCCTCTTGAACTAAAAAAAAAACTGTGTTAAAATGGCTAAAGCATGCCTGTGCTAGGTATTAGGAAACTCCGACCTATTCCTTGGCACTTGGTATAAATAATTTTTATAGGAGGAACACTATGTCTAAGAAAGCTTATATTGACAAGAAAGCAGTATTTGAAAAATTTGGAAGAACCGCAACTGATACAGGATCACCTGAGGTTCAGATCGCTTTACTCACTGAAAGAATCAATCTTTTAACCGAACACCTTAAGATCCACAAAAAAGATCACCATTCCAGAAGAGGACTTTTAAAAATGGTTGGTCAAAGAAGAGGCCTTTTAAACTATCTTATTAAGACAGATATCAACAAATACAGAGACCTTATTGCAGAACTTGGAATTAGAAAGTAGTTAAAGCCGTTACTAAAATGCGCGCCATCAATGGTGCGCATTAGTGCATTAGAAAGGAGTTAACATGTACAGAACATATAAAACGGAGCTTGCCGGCAAAGAGCTTCAGGTTCAAATCGGGCGTGTGGCAGAGCTTGCAAATGGGGCTGCTTTGGTTTCATACGGTGATACAGTTGTGTTATGCACAGCAACCGCTTCAGAAAAACCAAGACAAGGCATTGACTTTTTCCCGCTTAGTATTGATTACGAAGAAAAGCTTTATTCCGTTGGTAAAATCCCTGGTGGTTTCATCAAAAGAGAAGGGCGTCCTACAGAAAAAGCAATTCTTACTTCAAGAGTAATCGACAGACCTTTGCGCCCACTTTTCCCCAAGGATTATAGAAATGATGTTTCAGTTGTGCTTACAGTGCTTTCCGTTGATCAGGATGCATTGCCTGAAATTGCGGCAATGATAGGCTCCTCAATTGCGCTGTCCATCTCTGATATTCCCTTTAAAGGACCTATCGGCTCATCCATGATCGGGTATGTGGACGACCAGCTTATCCTAAACCCTTCATCAGAGCAAAGAGAAAAAAGCCGCTTACAATTAACCGTTGCTTCAACAAAAGAAAAGGTAATGATGATTGAAGCAGGTGCAAATGAAATTCCAGAAGACTTAATGCTTAAAGCAATTTTCATGGCTCACGAAGAAAATGTTAAAGTTGTTGACTTTATTAATGAAATTGTAGCTAAAGAAGGCAAGGAAAAACACTCTTATGAGGAGTATGGCGTTCCTGAAGATCTTTATAAGCAAGTTACTGAATATATTACAGACGCTAGAATGGAAGATGCTGTGTTTACGGACTTTAAACAAGTTCGCGAAGAAAACATACGCACTATCTCAGCAGAGCTAGAAGAAAAATTCCTTACTGATTATGATGGTGATTCAGATTTGCTTAAAAAGCAATTAGGTGATGCCCTTTATCAGTTTGAAAAGAAAACTGTGCGCCGAATGATCCTAAAAGATCATAAACGTCCTGATAAAAGAAGTCTTGAACAAATCAGACCTTTGTCGGCGGAGATTGATATACTCCCAAGAACTCACGGTTCAGCACTCTTTAAAAGAGGACAAACCCAAGTTCTTACTATAACCACTTTAGGTGCATTGTCGGAGATTCAAAGATTGGATGGTCTTGACATTCTGGAGGACTCAAAACGCTATATGCATCATTATAATTTCCCTGCATATTCCGTTGGTGAAGCAAAACCATCAAGAGGTCCAGGCAGAAGAGAAATTGGTCATGGTGCTTTGGCCGAAAAAGCATTACTTCCCGTCATTCCGTCAGAAGAAGAGTTTCCATATGCTATCAGGCTGGTTTCAGAGGTTTTAAGTTCAAACGGTTCAACAAGCCAAGGAAGCGTTTG
The DNA here is from genome assembly GCA_964611655.1 of uncultured Eubacteriales bacterium. Taxonomy (GTDB): domain Bacteria; phylum Bacillota; class Clostridia; order Lachnospirales; family CAZTAY01; genus CAZTAY01. The sequence goes on along the minus strand of CAZTAY010000002.1, from coordinate 40,708 downwards.
CGCAAGTTCATTGTCATTAATGGCAGCAGGCGTACCAATTAAAAGACCAGTAGCCGGAATTTCAGTAGGTCTTGTAACCGGAGATACTGTAGATGATTTTGTTCTTCTTACAGATATTCAAGGCCTTGAAGACTTCTTTGGTGATATGGACTTTAAAGTTGCAGGTACAAGAGAAGGAATAACAGCCATTCAAATGGATATTAAAATTGACGGTTTGACACCCGAAATAATCCAGCAATCCATATACAAAACAAGGGATGCAAGGCTGTATATATTAGATGAAGTAATGGATAAGGCAATTGCAAATCCAAAAGACACCCTATCACAATATGCTCCTAAAATTGCAGTCACAACCATTGATGTGGACAAGATCAGCGAAGTTATTGGCGCAAGAGGAAAGACAATTAAGAAGATTATTGAAGAAACCGGCACGAATATTGACATTGAAGACGACGGTAGAATTTACGTTTCTGGTGAAAACACAGACAATATCAACCGTGCACTGGATATAATTAATTCAATCGTGATGGATCCTGAACCAGGAAAGATTTATTCAGGAACGGTTACAAGAATCCTTAACTTTGGTGCGTTTGTTGAAATTGCACCAGAAAAAGAAGGACTTGTGCATATATCAAAGATTTCACAGGAACGTGTAAACAAAGTCGAAGACGTGCTTAGCGTTGGCGACAAAGTGTTCGTAAAATGCACCGAGATAGACGCCCAAGGCAGAGTTAATCTATCTATTAAAGATGCTATGAAAGAAATTAAAGCTTAGTATGTAAAGAAGCTTCTTGATTTTAAAATCAGGAAGCTTTTTTGTTGAGAAAACACCTATGACACACTCATAGTTCTTTATATGACAGAACCTACAATTACTACGTTATTTAAAAATAAAAAAATGGAATAAAAAAAGCGGAAAACTCCACTTTTTTTATTGACTACATGTTTTTATTTATAGATAATATAACTTTATACTCTGATTCTACTAAGTCACCCGTTGAAGGTGTAGCTCTGTATGCATACTCTACATACCCTAGATCCCCAATACAATCAAATAGATAGTGTGAATAGGTTTTCATTTCTTCACTTTCTGACATTTCAGGTATATTGGAGCTGTCTACAGGCTCATAATAGATAGTCAAACCATATGGCTCTGTTTCGGTTTGCAAAGAAAAGAAGTTCTGCTTATAATTCTTGTCTAAGTTTGGTAATAAGGATATCAACTTACCAACACCCGTATTGTCACCTAGATTTTCAATTTTGTTTTTTCTCATTTCAGCTAAAATTGACGAGGAATCCTGATCTTTTACCACATTTGAATTTGCACAGCCTGAGGAAATCAAAACCACAATAACCAGTAAAATTCCTATATATATCTTTTTCATATATTTATAACTCCTTTTTTATAGCTGTTTAGAAAAACACGCACCTTGGGCACTCTTTTCGTTTCACTATACTCGTGTAACAGAGCATAATTCCAATAAGGATCTTCTTGCACAAAGAAATTTGCTATTTACGATTTTCAACTGAATTAGCTGCGCCACTCGTTTCGCTTTTCTCGACTCATATAGCAGAGCGCATAATTCAATACTATATTTTCTTTACTCAAACAAATTTTACTCTTTTAAATTTAGTTAGCTATATAATAAATTAATATTTGTTAATCAATCATTTTTTTAGACTGCTCCAAAAGCTGTGAAGCAATTTCGGTGTTTACATGTACTGTACTATAGTTCTGTTCAATGGTTTGAGATATTGTTGCCATTGCATTTTCCAGCTTTTCTATACCCTGGGTTTGTTCTTCTGTTTTGTCCACAATAGTGCGAATAATACTATCACTTTCTTCTGTAATAGATACAGTTTCGTTAAGCCTGTCCGCTGTTTCTGTGGCAATTTTTTTGGCCTGTAAAATAGCAAGGAGCACCTTTTCGATCATGCCTTCCGTATTTTTGACAGCTTCGGCACTTTTAGCTGCAAGATTTTTAACTTCGTTAGCAACTACTGCAAAGCCCTTTCCTCTTTCTCCTGCATGTGCAGCTTCAACTGATGCATTAATTGCAAGTATATTTGTTTGAAACGAAATAACGTCAATTGCTTTGGTAATGCTTTTAATCTCTTCCGATAAATTGGAAATTGAGTCCATTGCTTCAAGGAGTAAAGTCATCTTGAGGTTAGAAACCTTTACCATTTCTCCTGCTTTAGCTGAATACTCCCCGGAACTTTTTGTTGCCTTCGCTACTTGTTGAATTTCATCTGAAATTTTATCAACTGCTTCTTTAAGCTGATTTAAAGCTTCTGACTGAGACTGTGTACCTTCTGAAAGTTGGCTTGATACATCCTTGACCTGTGACGATAAATCTGTAACAGACTTTGCAACCTCTTTTGTGTTCTGTAAAATCTTTTCTTGCTCTTCGGAGAGACTTTCGCTTTCCTGCATTTTAAGGTTAACCTGTTCAAGAAGAACCTTGTTTTCCTCCATAGACTTATTAACCTGTTCAACTGTTCTGGCTTGCAATAGTGCTGCCTCTTCACTTTCTTTCATCTTCTGCTGGATTTGTTGAATAAGTGTTTCTCTTTCTTTTGCAGAATCATTCATTTCCTGTAACATGCTTTCTTGTTTTTCTCTAAGCTGCTCGCTTTCAGCCATTTTCTCCGATATGGTTTTTAGAAGTTCTTCCGAGTGTAATGCCTTATCCTGAGCCTGCTCGATATAAACCCTAGCCCATTTTGCAATCATATATAAAACCACAAGTGCAATTTCAAATGACAAAAGCAAACGCAAAACAGTATTTAAACCAACCCCCGTAAAGGCATGTTCCATTGAAAAAACAATTGCTCCGATAAGAGTCACATTAACAACCACTGATTCAATTACTATAATTTTCTTATCAAAGTAAATACATGATATAATACAGGCAGCAATAAGCAATCCAAAATTTTCAATCATATTTCCTTTAACAATAGCCACAATATAGACAGTAAAGTATTGCACCAACGATACAATCAGATATCTTGTAGAGTCACTCATCTTGTTCTTGAAAAAATAGTTTGGGACAATCAATACACCTAATATTGCAAATATTAGTACAGTAGCAATGTAATATCCTTCAACAATATTTATAACTGCAAAAATCAATGCTATTATGGCAACTATATTTAGATTTGCCTTATAAAGCTTTTTGGTATCCATCAGATCACTCCATTCCAACAATTGGTTACAATATATAACAATATTGTAACAGATTTTTCACCTATTTAATAATTTTGATTCTATTATACTTATTAAAAAACGTCAATGAACCAAATGTTTTTTTACAAAAAAATAACAGTTGACAACCATCAATTTTACTGCTATACTATTTCTTGCAGCGTTTTCATATTGGGCTGTCGCCAAGCGGTAAGGCACCAGACTTTGACTCTGGCATTCGTAGGTTCAAATCCTGCCAGCCCAGTTAAAGGGATGCAGCAATCTGCATCCCTGTTTTATATTACATAACAAAGTTTAGGGGTATTATGTAATGGTAGCATTCCGGTCTCCAAAACCGTCCGTGAGGGTTCGAATCCTTCTACCCCTGTTTGAAAAACTGGTGAACATAAGTTTCACTAGTTTTTTTTATTTAGTTTTATCATTACCTTACAAAAGAAACTTGTAATCCTAACTTATTTTCGTTATAATGTTTAGATGAAATAAAAATTAAAAAAAGAGAGGTATTTAAAATGAAAAAAACAAGAGTTTTAGTGTTCGCTTTATGTTTATCTTTCTGTTTTATTGTACTTAGTGCTTGCACTTCCAAAACCCCTCCTCCTGAGCCGAGTGGCGACAGCGATAAGACCACAGCTGCAGAGGATACCCAATCACCTGATGCTGATAAAGCAAATACAGCTCAAAAGACCCCAAGTTTTGATGAAGCTGACGTAATCTCAAAACTCGATGTGCAAAAGTTTCAATATGAAGATATATTAAAAAACACTTGGATTTGTCTTGTAATAAAAAATAATTCCGAATTCGATTTAAACATCGATGTAAATTTAACTTTAAAAGATGAAAGCGGTAACTTAGTAGGTGCAAAATCTGGTAGGCAAGAGGCTTTCCAAAGCGGAAGTGAAATAGCACTTACATTTATGAACGATGTATCACCCGCCTCTTATGATTATGAAATTTCAGCAAAACCTGAAAGCTGGTACGAATGTGTAACCTCTGATTTAACAAGCGAAATATCTCCAGCAAGCAAGAAGGCAGTTATTGCAGTAACAAATAACGGTACAAAAAATGCGGAATTCGTAGAAGGTACTGCCTTATTCTTTAAGGGAGATATACTTGTTGACCATGATACTACATATTTTACCGACAATGACAATGAGATCAAAGCTGGAAAAACAATTACAAAAGAAGTATCGTGTTATCAAGAATTCGATAATGTGAAAGTGTATTTTACCGGCAGAAGAAAGTAACCTATCAGGGCTATCCTGTTTTAAACAAGGATAGCCCTTACTTATTCTTAAACTCCAATTCTTTCACAATAAATATTTTAAGCCCCAAACATGCCCTTAACTTCAAGAACTTTGCTCTCTATAGTCTTAATAACCTTAACAAACTCTTCATCGCTTCCTCCAGTTGGATCGTCAAGCCCCCAGTCCTCCCTATGTTTACAAGGAAGGTATGGGCAATCCACATTACAGCCCATCGTAATAACCACATCAACAGTCGGAATTTCATCAATCAATTTTGAAAATTGTGTTTGTTCCATATCAATATTGTAAAGAGCTTTCATGAGCCTGACAGCGTCTTGGTTGATTTTTGGTTTCACTTCCGTACCTGCCGAATAACATTCAAAAACATCACCTGCAAAATGTTTTCCGAGGGCTTCTGCAATCTGGCTACGACAGGAATTATGAACACATATGAATGCGATTTTAGTCAAAGCTTTTCCCACCCTACTTCACTCCTGCTTTTTCAATCTGCCTTTTAACTTCATCAATAGTAAGCAACTTACCATAAGATACGACTTTGCTATCAATCACAAGCGCAGGCGTCTGCATAACACCATATTTAGCAATCTCAGCAACATCACCAATATTCAAAACCTCATCATTAAGACCCAATTCACGAACTGCCCTTTTAGTATTCTCAAAACTGTCAGAGCTTTTCTTGCAACAGGCACCAAGCACAATAAAACGTGAGTTTTTTACATCACTTATACCGCAGCTGCCACCACAGCTACATTCTGTTGTAATCTCTTGTTTCTTCTTTCCAAAATTAAATAATCCCATCTTAATCTCCCTTTACTATAATTTTATACAAGCAGGAATGAAAATGTATTAAACAAATAACCTACAATAACAATTCCAATGGTTACAATTCCAACAAAGATTCCAAGCAGTTTTGGTTTAACCGCTTTCCTAAGCAAAATAATAGACGGCAAAGAAAGAGCTGTTACTGCCATCATAAAACTAAGCACAGTCCCCACTCCAACTCCCTTTGCAAACAATGCTTCAGCAATTGGTATTGTGCCAAATATGTCAGCATACATGGGCACTCCCACAACTGTTGCAATCAGCACAGAAAACGGATTATCCACGCCAAGAACCGTTTCAATCCATTCTTTGGGAATCCAGTTATGAATTACAGCGCCAATCCCCACCCCTACAATTACATACCAAAAAACCTTTTTAAGGGTTTCCCACATTTGTTCTTTAGCGTAAACAAGACGGTCTTTAGTTGAAAGATCCGGCGCTTCAACATCAACGCTTCCTACCTGCTTTATATATTGCTCAACATATTTCTCAAGCCCTAACCTGTCAATCAACGTACCTCCGATTACCGCAAGTATAATTCCCACCAACACATAAGCAATAGCTATTTTTCCTCCAAAAACGCTAACAAGTAATATAAACGCCCCCAAATCTACTAAAGGCGAGCTTATAAGGAAGGAAAAAGTTACCCCAACCGGCAAACCTGCATTAGTAAAACCAATGAAAAGAGGAATTGATGAACAACTGCAAAATGGCGTTACCGTCCCCAACAAAGCTCCCATCAGGTTTGCTGAAACACCTTTGTATTTGCCAAGTATTTTCTTGGTTCTTTCAGGAGGAAAGAAACTTTGTATATAGGAGATTATAAAAATCAACACAGACAATAGCCATATTATTTTTATGGTGTCATAAATAAAAAATTGCAAGCTTGCTCCAAACTTCTCATTTATGTCAACGCCTAACCAATCCAGAAAAGAGCCTACCAAGCCATCAAGCCAGCTCATGCCAAGAAGTTGTTTGCTTATAAAATCACCTATTGACTGCATGAACAGTCACCCCCACACTCACAAAGTTCATAACATGTAAGAAGCTCTGAAAGGAGTTTTTTTGCAAGTTCTGCACCTTGATCACAAATTGAGTAATATGTCCATTTACCTTCTTTTCTGGCAGATACAACACCGCTATCAACTAATATTTTCATATGATGAGATAATGTGGACTGACCAACGTCAACTTTTTCTAATAACACACAAGCACATTTTTCGCCTGATTGCAGCATTTCCAAAACCATTAATCTTGTTTCATCACAAAATGCTTTAAACAATTTTGCATTTTCAATTAATCTATCTTCCAAAGGGTACACCTCTCATCTAATAATTTCGATATAATATAGTATATGCAATATATCTAAAAATGTCAATGTGTTTGGAAGAAATGATATCAAAACACCATACGGTGTTATTATTAGGCAAGCTTACACCAAGGGGTGTAAACTGTCAATAAAAAGTCTATTGGGGTGTTTTTTTTGACTTACAAAAGGATAAGGGATTTAAGGGAAGATGCTGATCTTTCACAAGAACAATTGGCGAAAATACTGAATATGCTTAGAACCACTTATACTCGCTATGAAAGGGGCGAACGGGAAATTCCTTTTAATATTGCTATATTAATAGCTAAATATTATAATATAAGCTTGGATTATTTAGCAGGGCTTAGTAATATTAAATAGAAGAATTCACTCGCTTGTTTTCCATTTTCTTCAGAACATTTAGAGCATTAATAGCTGTTGGAAACCCTGCATATGGTACGGTTTGTATTATGATTTCCTCAATTTCTTCTTTAGTCAAACCTACATTTAGACCTGCATTAATGTGTACCTCAAGTTGAGGCTCACGTCCTAGACAAGTCAGCATGGCAATTGTTGAAATCTCTCTGTCTCTGAGTGATAAGCCATCTCTGCTATATATATCACCAAAAGCAAACTCAACTATATACCGCCCTAAGTCACCAAGATTTTCAGTAATCTCCACACCGGCATTACCATCCACTTCAAATAATTTCTTAAGCCCATTTTCGAAACGGTTGCTGCTACTATTCATTGTTTATTTCCTCCAATTTATTATAAAATTCAATTTTTCCATCCAACAAATTAATATCCATTAAAAGTCTGTCCATCTTTTGAAGCAAGAGTTTTTTATGCTCTATCAGAATTTCCAGTCTTCTCTTAAGGGTACTGTCTCCTTGCGCCCTTAAGTCAGCATATTTTTTCATCTGTGTAATCGGCATTTCCATCCTTTTAAGTCTCGCAAGAAACTGTATCCATTCAATATCTTTTTCACTAAACCTCCTGACTCCATTTACATCGCGGTTAATATTTCTAATCAACCCCTGCATTTCGTAGTAACGGATATTAGATGGTGAAATTCCTGTTAAATGTGATACATCTTTAATTGAAAGTATTTTTTCCATGAACAAAGTATATCACCTTAAACTTACTTTAAGTCAATAGTAAAAATTTCCATTCACCTAAAAACAGCCAATCAACTTTAAGAGCTGATTGACTGCCTCTCGCTTGCCTTGTTATTCAAAATTATAGTCTACTCCACAAACTGTAATTGATTTTAGTTCAGAGAGTTGGAAGTATGGACTGTTATAATCCGCAGTTCCGCCAACATTATCAAACATATTTGACTCCACCAACAACTTTATCTCAGAGCCATCTTTTAAAGTTAGGTAAGGTTCATCAAAGGCCCCCACATAATCGCCCATTTTGATTACATCTTCAAGCTCGCCCGTTTGCTCTTTAGCATAAAACCTGATATAAGTTGCCATAGGTGAACATTCTATATCAAGCTGTTTGAAATAAGGAGAATCTATCAAGTTTATAGTTAAGAATTTTTTGGTTGCTTGTGACTTGATTGTGAAGTCCAGATTCCACGGCCCTGATATAACGGTTTTTGCGTTCAATCCAGTATTAGTTAGCTTCATATTTTTGAGCTTTTCAATACTTCCTACTTTAAACACAAGCTCCTGATAATTACCTTTTTCAACATCTAGCAAAGGTGTAACCTCTCCACCAGAACTGTCCTGCAATAATAGAGAACCAAAATTATAATCAAAGTTATAAGCATCAGTGCGTTTTAATTGAATATGCAGCAACCCATCAACATAACCTATGTTAGTAACAACAGCCCAATCAACCCCCGGTAGAGTTGCAGTAATTTCATCCAATTTCAAAAAGCCTATTTCTTCTATATTTACTTCATCGCTAACAGCTATTGCTCCTGTTGATTCTATATCACCGTCAGAAGCCGCTTCCTCCCACTGCTGATAGCTAATCACTTCTTTTTCTAACGCCAAACTGTATAAAGGAAAATTTATAGGTCTTGCTTGAATAGCATCTACATCTAATAAAACTTTTTCTACGTTAAAAGGCACTAAATCCCCTACTTCAATTTCCTGATGACATATTATTTTAATTCCAAACACAGCCTTGTTTTCTACTTTATCATAGGCTATAGGCGTGCATAAATAAGCATTGTAGTTACTATTTCTAAAAAGTAGTTTCATGTTATCAGATAGTCTGTTTCCTTTTCTATCTTTCATCTCAAGCATCGCATATGCTTGACTTCCATCTGAATATGCTGAAATTAGTTTAATTTCAATTCCTTCTTGCTCTGCAATCTGTTCTACATCTATAACATTCGCTACTTCTGGATTAAAAAACGAATTAAAAATTTGTCCTAAATCAACACCTAACGCAGCAGCTACAACCAAACTACTTGAAACTAATATTGCAACCGCAATAAGTGCAGACAATGCGGATTTTTTATAAGAAAATCTTTTATTATTTGCTCTATTATTACTAATTTTTTCAAATGCAATAGCTTTAATATTTTCTTTATTCTGCTCCTCAAACAGTGGTACATAGGTTAACAATGCATCAATTTGTTCATCTGAAAGCTCTGAAATTAAATTTTTATTATCCACCTCTAAACCTCCCTGCTACTTAATATTTTTCTTAATTTTAGCTTGCTTTTATATAATCTGTTTTCCACTTCCTTAACTGGAATCGAAATTTTTTCAGCAATTCTTGACGGCTTTTCATCAAAAAAGTAGCGGCGAATTAGTATTTCTTTATCTGGTTCTTTTAATGTCTCTAATACTGAATAAAGAGCCTTGCTCTTTTCTTTCTCAACTATGTAGTCAAGCAAATCATCGTCAGGTGCAGTAATAGCCTCATCAATCTCGATCACCTTTAATTTAGACAGTTTCCTGTATTTATCAAGAGCCTTACTCTTTGCTATAATTGCTAAATAGGTTTTTAGAGTTCCTTTTTGATTGTTAAAAGCCCTAGGGTTTTTCCAAACCTGAACATAAACATCACTTATACACTCTTCAATATCTTCCTTTGTTCCAATATTCCCTATAACTCCCCCAACCACTAACCACAACAGTTTGCTGTATTTGTCAATCATAAAAGCAAATGCTTCTTGTTCTCCTTCGAGAAGTCTTTTTATTAAAACATCATCTTGCAAGCTTAACACCACCTTTTTTTCTTTGGGAATATAGTGAATTATGTTTTGTAATAAACCAACCCCTGTTAAACAGGTTTGCAAACCTTGTTTATTGTTATACTTCATATTACGTATGTTTTTATAAAAACACTTAATTAAAAAAACACACCTCCATTATCCGAACGGAGGTGTGTTTGAGTGAATAGGTTCTTGTTTTTTTAAATTAATATCAGCGTTAAGGATAGAGCATCAATCCTCAAAGATCATTACGGTGCGAAAATAAAACTTCCATCACTGCTTAATGTATTTTTAGCAGGGGTATATTGAGTAGTTACATTGGTGAAATTAGGTGCCACACCTGATGACATTGTTATTGCTGAATTTAGCGATGAAAGCACACCGGTACTTGAATTTTGAATATTTGTGGTACCAAGATGCTCAAATAATATATTTGCATTTTTGTGACAAAATACTGCAGTAGAATTTGTCTGATTGCCATTAATAAATGTTATTGGATATTTTTCATTCATAATCCTGCAAATAGAATTAGTTGATACCCACAGACACATAGTACTTGTTGTGTTTGATAAGTTCTTAATTGTTATATTCTCCAAAGCTAAATAGGTGTAAGTAGATACTACTATCGCATAATTTACATTAGTAGCGTTTTGAGTGATAGTATAACCATTACCATTTAATATGTAACGTTTTCCATTCATTACAAATAAAACATGTCCTTCATCATTTGTTAAATCACTAACTAAAGTAACCTTTATTTCATAACTTGATATAGTATTACTCCAGTCATACATCTGTTGAAGTGTTTCAAAATCTCCAGCTGTCCCAACAGTTACAGCAACTGAATAAGTGCAAGTGCATGTGTTATTTTCATTATCATTGTCATTGTCAGCTTTATTATGGCATTTATTTTTAGAGCAACAAATTATTGCTTTTGCAATTTGAAACTGGTTTGTTTCCCCATTTATACAACCGTCAATACCTTTGGTTTTATCGTCACATTTACAATTAAAAATCATATATTACCTCCATATATTCTTTAGTATTTTTGAAGTCAGGTTTATTTGCTTATGCCTATGTTTTTTAATAAACTAACTGAAGATATAAGCAAATCGATATTCTTACAATTGTAGTTTGTTTTTTGATATGTACATAAACTTTTAATCAAGTAATAAAGAATTAACTCCTTACATTGTTACATTTCAAACAATTATAGTAGTAGACTATGCATAAATAAAACTTCCATCACTGCTTAATGTATTTTTAGCAGGAATATATTGTGTAGTAACATTGTTGAAATTAATCGTCCCACCTGTTGACATAGTTATTCTTGAATTATATATTGCGTAAACACCTGTTTTGCAATTTAGCATATTTATAGTTCCCAGATGGCCAAATAAAATGTTTGCATTTCTTTGACCAGTTATAGCAATAGAATATGTTTGATTGTTATTTATAAATGTTATAGGGTATGTCTCATTAAAAATCCGGCAAGTAGCGTTAGTTGATACGAACAGACAAATTGCGCTAGTGATATTTGACATATTCTTAATTGTTATATTCTCTAAAGATAAATAGGTGTAATTATATACCGCAATTGCGTAATTTGTGTCAGATGCATTCTGAGTGATAGTATGCCCATTTCCATTTAAAATGTAACGTTTTCCATTACTAACATATAAGGCAACTCCTACATCATTTGTTAAATCACTTACTAATGTAACAGTTATTTGATAACTTGATATAGTATTACTCCAGTCATACATCTGTTGCAATGTTTCAAAATCTCCACCAGTCCCCACTGTTACATCTACTGAATAAGTGCATTTTTTATTTTCATTATCATCTTTATTTTCTTCATTATCATCTTTATCTTCAAAATCATATTTATCATTACAGCAACAAATGACTGCTTTTGAAATTTGAAATTGGTTTGTTCCCCCATTAAAACAACCTTCCATATCTACGTTTTGATCGTTGCATATACATTTAAAATCCATATATAACCTCCATATTTTTTTAGTATTTCAAATCCTGTTATTTACTTTCTCCTATGTAATATTTCCTAATTCAATAAGCTAATTAAGTCATAAGCAAATCATATATTCTTACAGTTTTAGTTTGTCCTGTGTACTAGATTACTTTTGTAGCAAGGGAAAGAGAATTAATCTACTAACATAACCATTATAGAACATTAATAAAACTACCACCATTACTTAAAGTATTTTTCGCAGGACTAAATTGTGTAGTTACATTGTTGAAATTAACTGCACCACCTGCCGGCATTGTTATAGTTGAATTATATAATGCGTAAATACCAATTTTGCTATTATGTATATTTATATTTCCCTGTTTTGCAAATAAAAGTCTTGAATTTCTTTGACACAACACAGCATAAGAACTTACTTGATTATTATTAATAAATGTTATTGGAAAATTATTATTTATAAGCCTACAAGTAGAGATTGATGATACAACCAGACAACTAGCATCAGTATCTTTTGAAAAATTTTCTAAAGTGATACTCTCAATTTCCAGATAGGAGTTATTAGTTACTACAATCACATATTTTGCATCAGATGCATTTTGAGTGATAGTATACCCATTTCCATTTATTGTGTAACGTTTTCCATTTCCAACAATTAAAACATGTCCTGTATTATTAATTAAATCACTAACTAAAGTAACCTTTATCACAAAGCTTGATATTGTGTTACTCCAGTCATACATCTGTTGCAGTGTTTCAAAATCTCCACCTATTCCAACAGTTACATCCACTGAATAAGTGCATTCTACATTGTCATTATTACTATCTTCATTATTATCTTTTTCTTCACTATCACTTTTGTCATTACAGCAACAAATTACTGCCTGTGTTATTTGAAACTGGTTTGTTTCTCCATTAAGAAAACCATTCATACCTTCGGTTTTATCCTCGCATTTACAATTAAAAATCATATTATTACCTCCATATATTCTTTAGTATTTTGAAGTCAGATTATTAGCTTATGCCTAAATGATTTCCTAAAATAATTAACTCATTTAGGGTTTAAGCATATCCGTCATTCTTACAATTGTTTTACTTTGTAATAATCCTTTCTGTACCTCTTGCCTAACTCCTTTAGTACTTTCAAAACAATGATTACTACCTATCGTTTCCATATAAAACACCTCCAAATCAGAACATTGGAGGTGTTTGTTTTTGATTACTAAAGAGAAATTAGTTATTCTTTTTCAGTTTCAAGTATTTCATCCTTCTCAACGTTAATTTTAACTTCAGGTTTCACTTTTTTTGCCCCAAGCACCTGACAAACAACTGCAACTGCAACTCCTGCAGTAAGGCCAACAGCAGGTCCTGCTATTGCAAGTATTCCGCCTACAACCCCTGCAACACCACGTTCTTCTGATGTTTTAAGCATACCAAATGCAATATAAAAACATGCAAATGACTGAATCATAAGGGTCAGTGACATTGAAAGCGGTAGAATTGGCTGTACTAACGCTACCAGAGGAATAACAAAACAAAAGATTGCTTTAAAAAGGTTGAATGTTCCTGCGCCTCCGATAATCGAATACATTGATTTACTGCCTTTGTACCTTTCCACAACCGTAACAGTCATTGCCGACCATAAAGGACCTGACATTGTAACCGTTGGAGAGAAAAGACTTTCTATTAAGTTACGGATACCAGTTAAGATATTTGTTTTATTTGTGTCAATCTGTATTTTTTCATCAGTACGAATTACTGCAGCCTCATTAAGAAGCTGTTCCCCTGCAATGATATCTCCAAATGCTATGATATATGTAACAATAGCCATTGGAATTGTTTGAATTAAAATTTCCATTGGAGGGAATCCAATACCAAGCATACTAAAGTTTTGATTTACCCATGCCAGCCCCGGAATTGGATTAAATATTATTCCTTCACTTAAAGAAATCGAAGGTATTGCCAGCTCTCCGGCAAATACTCCAATTATGTATGCGACAACGAGAGCCGGCACAAAGCCTGCTTTTGCCAGCAAGCTAACAATTCCTTTATTGCCATCCTCTTTCATTTCTCTGAAACCTTTTGAGAAAAGAAGGAACAGTGAAATTAATACACCAAAGGAAAAAGCTATAGGCATCTTTGCAAATCCAACGCCGTTAGCAGCTGCTGATGCAAAACCGTAACGCCCAATAACAGCGCTTACGCCTGCCCCAATTAATATGCCTGCTTTTATGGAGTTTGGCGTAACCTTTACCAGCTTCCCGGCAAGTCCTGTTATTCCAAGAACAAAGAATATTATTGACAACAGAAATCCCATAGATATAAGTGCGTAGATTCGATCATTACCTTCAAAAGTTAATAAAAATGTGGTAATCAAAGGTACAGCAGGTGTAATCCAACCACCTATTAAAACATCTCCAAACAATTGGTGCAAGCAATACAGACATTCATGGACAATTACAATTGAAAGAGCAACTGCAAAGGGTAATCCAAAAATATCCTGCAAATATGCAGTTGCAGATACACCGGTTACAAACACAACCGCAGCCTGTATCAGTTCAGGTACTTCTATTTCCCAATGAATCAATGGGAAACGCATTTTAAAGGACTTTGCAAACGGAATGGGTATAAAAGGTTGTTCTTCACCGTCTACACGCCTCGCACTTGGGAACATAAGCATGTTAAAACCTCCTTTTCACCTTAGCCAAGGCACCTCGCTTTTGGCAGTTTTCAACAAAATTTTAAAACATTTTAAATTTCTTAACCTAAAATCTTTAGTATACTTTACAATAACAGATTACCAACTTAACTTATTATTGTAAAACAATTAATATTTAACCACCCACAACCAGAAAATTGTTACAAATTATAGTTATCACGACACAAGTAGCAGGTTGTAGATAAGCTTATTTTATTGTGTTTAGCGGTTTTCAAGTTAGTAGTAGACATTAAATCACTATACCATTGAACCTCTTTTCATCTTTTGTACTACACTTAACTGTTCTTTCCCAAGGGTAACCCTTGTTTTAACACCATTAGCTTCAATCACCTCAAGTATCTCAGTTACCCTGCCCTCTGCTATTAAATCAATTTCTTTTTGAACGTATGTGCATTTGTCACCTAATTCAAATTTTGAGGTTTTATATACGTCAATATCACATTCGACCGTCTCAGCAATATTATATTCAGCCAGCTTCTCCAATCCTCTGTCATGCAAACATTTAGCGAATTGTGCTTCCGAAAGATTGCTGTTCCATTTTATATCACCAGCGTCTATTTGAATTTCCCTTATCTTATCGCCATTTGAGTTATCAACGGAAACTACATAATCTCTGTCATTTTTATCCTTACCAATAACATATGCAAAATTTTTAATATAGTTTGAACTTTCGTATTTTTCGTCTAAAAGATTGAAAAAAGATGAAGAAAAAACGCACCAACCGTTTTGGTGTTGATTTTTCGTTCTATCCAAACCTTGAAAGACTTCAAAAGCTAAATTCTTTGAAGTTAGGTCATATTTTATGCGAAAGGATAGCTCTTGCTGATTTAGTATATCCGTTATTACTTCATAAATGTTTCTTCCGTAATTTTGTATTTGCATCTCAGAGCCTAAACCGTTGTAATTGCCTAAAACCAGATTAGCAATAGGATTAGAATTAATACAGAAGTCATTTACAAGGCTTCTGCAAATATCCTCGGCCTTTCCAGAGTATGTTTCCTGACTTCTAAGAATTCTATCCTCAAGAATTGACTCTAAAAATCTTCCTTTAACAACCACTTTATTTTCTATATTGTCGAACAAACGATATTCTATAATCCCCATATAGTTTTTATTTTTTCTGAATATATATTCGCCTTCAAAAAGAGGTTCTAAAAAACGTTTATCACAATGTAGTTCAAATTCTCCGCAACCAAAATATCTTTCCCTCCATTGCAAAGAACTAAAACTTTTAATAGCCTTTATCCTTTTAAAGTTTTTATCTATAACGATAATCTCAATATCTTCATGAACCATTGCAGTATTCACTCCTATCCTATAACCCCCTCAAGATTAAATTAAATCTGTTAAACTTGGAACGCCAATTCCTTTGCAACATGCCTAATTTCTCTTGCTAATTCAGCAGGGCTTTTACATGGTTGATTTATGGTATTATACTGATTAACAGTAACTTCCTTCCTATTATCGCTTATCTGGTTTACTGTTGGAATTGAGTAGGAAGGTGTGCTAGAGACTAATTCACTAATATTTTTTAGCTGATTTAATGGAATTATTGCTTCAGGTACATCCCCTACTATTGCAAGATGCGGAGATGTAACAATTCCCCCTTCTCCATACATAGGAACACTTGCACTCATTTGCAGGCTAGAAAGAGTGTCCAGTTTTCTCCTAAGCTGGCTTATTAATGTCTCAACATCTGACATCCTGCTCCTTAGCCCTTCCAGTAATTTATTCATTAACAATACACCAACATCTAACCATCTACTAGAATAAGCCGTAAGCATAAATAAAATTCTTTCGTTAGTTTCCTCAATAAGATTATACTCTTCTGCGGAAGCTTGAGCTTTTAACTCCAAGCCAGCCATTAGATACTCATTTAGATTTACTAAAAGCTTATTGATGTGCTTTTCATCTTTAGCAGATACCTCTTCTTGGTAGTCATCTTGCATCTCCAAAAGCTTAATGTAATGCTCTTCTCTCATCCTACGAGACTCTTCCTGTGTATAAGCTTCTGCCTCAAGATTGATTCCACCGCTTAAGCTAGGCTGTTCTATATCACCAACAGAATAATCCATATCTTTTAATCTTAACAATGCACTTTGGGCTTCATCAGCAATTCCATTTGCTGCTCCTAAAACCGAGCTTTTTTCTTCTTCTAAACCGTTTGCAAGACCCTCTGTTACAAAAGCTCCAATTCGCCTTGCCCATTTAGAAGGAGAATTAATTTCAAAGCTGAATGAGAATATTTCTTTCACTGTGTTCAAGAACCCATTGATTTGATCCATCAACCAGCCTATAGAAGCTGAAATCCCCTCCCATAATCCGGAAATTATTTGACCGCCTATTTTTATAATTTCTCCTGGAAGTGTTTGAAAAAAACCAATAACCCCATTCACTAGATTAGTTACAATACCTTCAATGCTTTCTTTAATACCATTCCAAATTTCAGTTGCCTTTGTGCTTATTCCACCCCACAAGCCACTTAAGAAGGATGATATCTTGCCCCATATTTCAGTTGCACTTCTACTAATTCCATCAAATATCCCTGTGAAAAAACCTGATATACTACCCCAGATTTCTGATGCTTTTGTTTTTATACCTTCCCATAAGCCGGTGAAAAAACTTGCAATAGCTCCCCATATCTCCTCTGCACTTTTGCTAATTCCTCCCCACATTCCACTAAAGAAGTTTGTTATGGTTGTCCATGCTTCTGTTGCGGCTGTGCTTATTCCATCCCACAATCCTCCAAAGAAGTCTAATATTCCTCCCCAGATTTCTTCTGCACTTGCTATTATTCCTCCCCACATTTCACTGAAAAAGCTTGTTATGGTTGCCCATGCTTCTGTTGCGGCTGTGCTTATTCCATCCCACAGTCCTCCAAAAAAGTCTAATATGCCTCCCCAGATTTCTCCGGCACTGGCTACTATTCCTCCCCACATTTCACTGAAAAAGCTTGTTATGGCTGCCCATGCTTCTGATATAGCAGTACTTATTCCATCCCACAGCCCACCAAAGAAGCTTACTATACCTCCCCAGATTTCTCCGGCCATGGTGACTATATTTCCCCATATATCACTGAAAAATGTTACTATTCCGTTCCATATTTCAAAAATGCTGTCTCTGGATAAGCCAAAGATTCCTAGAATTAAATCTATCGCCCCATTTAAGCCAGCTTCTATTATTTCGCCTATTCCGCCTAAAATGTTGCAGAATGAATCCCAAACCCCTTGCCAATCGCCTTCAACCAAAGACAATACCAGGTTTACACACTCCTCTACAACCTTAAAAATATTTTCAAACAGAACCTTAGCAAAGCTTTCTATGGGTTCCCAAACTTTCATTATGTAATCAACAAATGCTTTAAAAGCAGGACTTTCGCTTATTGCCGTAACAATTTTTTGGATTCCTTCCTTGATATTATTCCAAGACTGTATAATATTTTCTCTAAACTCCTCATTTGATTCCCAAAGATGAACAAAAGCTACTGCCAGAGTACCAACAATTAATGTAACAGGATTTATAAGGGTTGCAAGACTTGAAAATGCACCTCCGAGACCGGATGCTCCTCCTGATAAACCAGTAAACGCCTCTCCTGCACCTTTAGCCATAGTTCCAAGAAAGCTAAAAGGACCCCCTAATTTGCCCATTTTATCGCCTAAAGCAATAAAATTATCACCATAATTGCTAATTGTTCCACCTACTTCACCCATTTGATCCATAAATGAAAGAATTTTGCCTGGCACATCCAATATATTTGTTGCCATTGTAGTTAACGAGCCTTTCATATTCTCAGAATCTTTTGCAACAACCTCTTGACTTTCTGACATGGACTGTTTTATTGTATCCGATAAACTAACAATAGATTGTTCTAGTTCTCCAACATCAAGCTTTGCCGTGATATTTATTTCTTGGTTAAATGAGTCTGGTTTTATAGACAAAGCCACGTTCTCTATACTTCTTTTTATACTGTCCCATGCACCGGACATTTCATTTTTCAACGTTTCGTTTGCTTTTGAAATCATTCCAAATGTCAATAAAAGACCTGCAAAGGTGGCACTTAGAGGATTAAGGGCTGAATTAAGCTCTTGCATCTGACCACCAAGCTCTTTTGTTCCGTCTGATGCATCTACAAAACTATTCCCTGTTGATGCTATCATTGACTCAAATTTATTAAAAGGAGCTTCGCTTTCTTTTAAACTTGTGCCTAGTCCGCTAAATGCCTTACCAATGGAAAATGTCATTCTTTCAGAATCAGACGAAACAGACACCATAGCAGAACTCATTGCGGAGTTTAGTGTATCTGTTATTTGGCTAATTGCCTGTTCAAAAGCATTCATATCTAAGCTTGCCGTAATTAATATATCTTGCTGCATAAAAACCTCCTTTCGCAGTTAACAGACTTTATTCTGTATTTAATTTCTATTTTAATTAAAATCAAATTGCATAAGGTTTGCCATTTGTTTATTACAATTAAGGCAAACCGTTTATACTTTTAATTCACTTTAATAAAACTTTTTTGTGGACTTATAATTAGTAAATTTTAAATTAAACCAACATTTCCCCATTCATCTTCAAAATCAGAATTTTCCTGTAATTCTTTCTTACTATAGCTTATGGGCAATGCTACTGATTCTTTGATTTGCTGAGCTTGATACAATGCCTTTCCCTTTAGACCATCAAGCTCTAAAAATCTTGCCTGTATTTTTCTGTTTATTGGAGATTCAGGAGACAGATTTTGCATAAGTATCCTAAATTCATACCAATGTATAAAAGGTTCTTTAACTAATGACAAACCATAGTCTTTTAAAAAGCTTGCATATATTTCTTTTGCGTCAAAGTCAAAGTCAAATTGTTTAATCATTTTTACGGGTTCTTCACCTTTTCCAACACTCTTTCCCAATGAAAATTCAGTAAATACTGAATATGGTTCATCAGGAATTTCTGCAGCGTAGAACCATTTACATAAAAGTCCAAGTTTATGTCTTTCCACTACCTCATTGTCGTTAAGCATATGAAATATTTTCAGCATAACCCTGAAATCCGAATTTATGGGGTATTCTTTTGAGTCAATGTACAAAACTCTTGGAAAAGACTTGTCCTCAGACTGCCAGAGATAGAATTCAGGAGCTTTATATGCTGCGTACTTACTCATATTTTGCGTTTAGTCCAAGTCCATATTCTTCCACCACTGCTTGACATACTCCATTCATTATTTGAAGCATTTTAACAAGTCCGACTGGCTGGTTATTCGTAATCTCTTTAACAGCTCCATCTCCTAAAATCTCATCTGTAAACATAATTGCACTTTTAATTGCCGAAGCAATTTCTTTTACATTTTTGTCTTTCATATTTTCAAAGCTGTCAGTTAAATCTGCCGCCTTTTCTAAAATATCAGCATCAGATTTTAAGATTTGAAAAACTTTGCCGTTAATTTCAATTTCTTTCTTTTCTGTTGTAATATCGAATTGTAATTTTTTCATTAAATATCACTCCTAAGTTTTAATAACTTAAAATAATGTGGATATAACTTTATCTAACATTTATGAAAACTCACACCACTTTAAGTTTGTATTATTATAACTTATATCACGCTTAAAGTTGTGTCATGTTTGTGTCAATATTACAAGCAACAGTTTTAAATGACAATCATGTATGAAGTACAGATCCTCAAATCACGATTGAAAATTAAATATAGCAATGTTATACTTTTAATAATTAATGATGGGTTGAATAGGTGTCAGGTTATAAAATACAGGTTATGGGGAGGCAAACATGAAAAAACAAATTGACCAAAAAAGATTGCAACGGGCGCTTATGTTAATTGTTGTAGCATTTTTATCAATAGTAATAGGTACTTTCAGTAGGAATTCAAACAATTTGTTTGGTTTGATTGCAACTGCCGTGTTATTCGTAATAGTAGCTATATCTATTAGCATAAGAATTTTTAGGAAGGTTATTCCAAACCGAAGGATTAAAAAAATAACAGGGATTAAAGACCCACAAGAGCGATTGAAAATAGCAGATGCATATCACAAAAATAATAAAATAACTGATTTTAATTACCTTAATATTAAAAGCATAGCATATTTAGAGATGGGTGAGCATGAGCAGTCCAATACATATAACGAAAAATGGATGAATTACAATAAAGAATCTACAAAGAGCAAAGAACCGGAATATACTGTACTTATGATTTATTTAATGACCGCTTGCATAAATTATTTCTTCTTGGATTTATTTGCAGACATGAAAAAGGTGCTAATAAAGTTACAATCAACCCTAGAAAAAGGGGCTATTGCGTTAAAAGATGAAAGTCTTATTAATTTGATTTGGGCTAAAATTGACATGGAAAAAGGAAATTTAAAAGATGCAAAGAATAAACTTCAGCAGATTCCTGAGCAAAACGGTCAGGGTATTTTAGAATTGCTTGAAGCAGAGTACCTTTTCCGTAGCGGAAATAAAACCCAAGCTTTGTCTGAACTTGATAAAATAATTGAAAACTCTAAGTACAGGCCCACAATATTAAAAGCAGAAAAATTAAAAGAACTTTATCAAGAAAATTTATAAAAAGCAGGTGGATAGCCATGACAGGGTATCATTATTTAGGTGCACTGATTGTTATTTGCTTAATAACCTTTATGGGTGTTTTTTCAGGCAAAAAGGTTAAGACAGCCTCTGATTTTGACAGTGGTAGCAGGAAAACCGGTGCCGGAATTGTAATGGGTTCTATTTTTGGTTCGCTTGTGGGAGGCGCTTCAACAATCGGCACTGCTCAATTGGCATATAGTCATGGTTTTTCTGCCTGGTGGTTTACCTTAGGCGCTGGAATAGGCTGCCTAACCCTGCTTTTGTTTTACGTGAAACCCTTTTATAACAGTCATATTAAAACATTGCCCGAAATCTTTTCAAGAGAATATGGCGAAACCACAAGAACGTTATCCACAGTTTTAACTTCTATGGGTAATTTCTTAACCATTGCCTCACAGGTTCTGTCAGGAGTTGCACTTGTCACAGCTATTTTAAGCATACACCCTTTACTGGCATCAGCCCTTATTATTGGTCTTATGCTTATATATGTGATGTTTGGCGGTGTCTGGGGTGTGGGTATGGTGGGCATAATAAAAACCATTTTGCTAAGCATCAGCGTAGCCATATGCGGTGTTCTTGCAATCAGTGCACAAGGTGGAATAGAGGGATTTACAAGTGTTTTGACAGGAACTGATTATTTTAATTTGCTTTCCAGGGGAGCTGTATTAGATTTAGGATCGGGCACATCTTTGATTATAGGTGTTATGACCACCCAAGCTTACATACAAGCGGTAATCTCCGCAAAGTCCTTAAAAGATTCAAGACTTGGTGTACTAATATGTGTTGTTTTAATTCCGCTTATAGGAATTGCAGGGATTTTTGTAGGAATGTACATGAAAATAAACTACCCAAACATTGAACCCTCATTTGCTCTTCCTATTTTTGTAATTGAAAAATTACCAGCCCTGCTTTCAGGAATGGTTCTTGCTACATTATTAGTAACTATTATAGGTACAGGATCAGGAATTGCACTTGGTATTGGTAGCATGTTCAGCAACGACTTATATAAAGCTCATATTAATAAGAATGCAGACGACAAAAAACTCCTTTTTGTAAACAGACTTATTATAAGCGTTGTTTTATGCATTACAGTGGTTATAACCTTTGGGAATATCGGCTCATTAATATTGGACTGGAGTTATCTGTCAATGGGCTTTAGAGGTGCAGTCGCATTTTTACCCCTTTGTACGGCTCTTTTTATGCCAGGGAAGATACCTACTTTGTTTATTAATGTATCAATGATAATTTCGCCTATAATTTTAATAATAGGAAAATTTATACTTCCGCATAATATCGATCCATTGTTCTTAGGGCTACTAGCATCGTTTATTGCACTGGCAATGGGATATCTGGTAAGAATACATAAGCTTGATGGACCTTTCGGTAGATAACTTCACTTAGAATTGTTGTTTTAGTCAGATTCTTATATTATTAGTATTTCATAAAAGGTCAACCCTAATAAACGCTTGGCCTTTTAATATTCATCTGGCTCACACTAAATTACAGAACTAAAGGATTGAGTATTCTTTTTGACAAATATATCAATAAAATCACGCATAAACTTTGGTTTCCACATATCCTTGCTATGCACAAGATATAGCCTACATTCCACATCAATTTCTATGATAGGAAAGTGAAACAATTCATTTTCTGGCAAGTTTTCAGTTTTATAAATTTCTCTTGCTAATCTTAACATGGAATCGGTACAGAGGGTAAATGCTTCACCCTGCATTGCCATTAGCAAAAGAAGTTCAAAATCGTTGGTTACTGCTCTGAAATTCTCTTCCAGCCCAATCTTTTTGAAATGTTTGATTAGCTCCGAACCGGGAGGTGTTGTTTCATGAATACCTATAAAAGGAGCTCTTGAAAGTTCTTTTAACTTAAAGCCTTTTTTAATCTCGGAAATCCTGCCATCAAAATTTTTGATATATTTCTCACAAAGACTTCTTGTTCCTAATATAAATACTTCTTCTCTTAGTATGGGTATAAATTCAAAAAGAGGGTTTGTGAGGGGGTTTATGCCAATAAACATGTCAATATTGCCTTGTTGGAGCTTATGTTGGGAATCTGCGGTTAAACCACCGTTTAGCTCAACTTTAACCTTTGGATATTTTTTGCAATATTCACTAAGCACCTGAGGCATTAATAACTTAATCCTTGACTGAGGAACAACCATTCTAATAACTCCGGATTCTCCGTCCTCTATATCCTGAATCTCCTTTTTCAGATTATTCTCCAATAGTTGTATTTGTTTTATAGTTTGAATAACACGCTCACCAATGGGAGTTAGCTTTAAGCTTGGCTTCCTATAGAATAATTTTGCACCATAATATTCTTCAATAACCTTAATATGATTCGAAAGCCCTTGCTGCGTCATATGAAGAATTTTAGCAGCATTGCTTATATTAAGTTCTTTAGCCACAACCAGTAAATATTCATATCTTAGTTCCAATAGTAAACACTCCCAAGCCTAAACCCAAATTACTGTTGAACGCCTTACTATGATTATGTTCTCACAATAAACGGCAAAATCACCGGAAACTGTCCTTTACTTGGCAATTGAGCTGCACTGCAGCCAAGAATTAGTATTAAACAAACCGTTACCATTTCTACCCCCTGGCAGTAAATGGAGATACTGTTTAATCGGTCAACCCATTATCGTATACTGGTTTCTATTCATAAAGTTTAATTGTTTAGTTAAAAAAATAGTAATATATTTGAAAAAAAAAGTCAAGATTAACAATTTTCACTATATCCCACCATAACCATTGATATATTACTAACAATATGTAATAATTGAAATTATAATAATTCGTAAATATTTACATAAATTATTAAGACTTGACTTGGAGAAGTTCTTGTGTTGAAGTTTTCCAATACTTTGCCGAATTTGCGGCATTTCTGTTAAAATTCTTTGCATCTTTCTTTTAAGAAAAAAGGAGGTTCGGGGCAAAACTCCAAGGTTTATACTAATTGTCAACAATCAAGCCTTTGCAAAACATAGTCTAATCTATTGATTATATTCTACTTAAAAAATTTTATTAATTAAATTAAATTAATTGACAGGAACAAACAAAATAAAATAAAATAATACCTGAATTTTGTTTATAATCGGATAAATTTCTTTTTTATAGTATACTCATTTAAAGAGAGGGGGTTATTTTTTGCTAAGTCTGCCAACCGCAAGGAGAGAAGAAGGAGGCGAACAGCCTTATATACCCATTCCGGGGTTAAAGGCTTATAAATTACGTTTTCCAATCATTCATTATCAAATTGAAATTCCAGAAGTTATTCAGGCTTGCTTTGTTTTCGTTACAGGAGTTTCAGCAACCGCTTACTTAGAAAATATATTCGGTCTGCCATTTGCAGTCGCTCTTTCAATTATAATTGTTCATGAATGTCTTTACTGTATCCATCAGCTATTTGGAGACGTGTTAATCGGTGGATGGATTACCCCTGCAATCCCTTTAATAACTACATTCTTGCTGGCATTTGAAGGCACCGATAGAATCCACGCTTTAATATCATTGGGGTTTTTGCTTGCTGTTATATTCTTGGTTCTTGGCATATCAAAGCTTGCCGGAAAACTTGTTCGTATTACTCCAAACTCAATTAAAGCTGGTGTATTAATGGGAGCAGGTATTAGCGCAGTAATCGGACGTTATGGTTTTGCTACTGGGGAACTTGGAGGAATAGGCTTTGCAAAAATGCCTTTTGCTTTTTCAACCGGTGTTTTGGTGTCTCTATTCTTACTATTTTCTAAGGGTTTCAGAGAGATTAAAGAAGGCGAACCGGGAGGGCTTGTGGGAATACTAACAAAAGCAGGTTTTGTTCCCGCACTGTTTGCAGGATACCTTGTAGGCGCTGCAACAGGCGAACTTCCCTTGCCAGTTATTTCTTTACAGGATGGACTTATTTTTAATCCTTTGCCGGGTCTTAAATGGGTGAATAATAATTTTAGTATGATGGGTATAGGTTTTCCGCCGTTAGAAATTTTGATACAAGCAGTACCAATGGCAATCATAACATATATAATAGCTTTTGGTGATGTTGTTGCTGGTGAACAACTACTGTATGATGCTGCTTCCGTAAGAAAAGACGAAAAAATCCAGATAAACTCAAATAAAACTAATATTTTGACAGGACTGCGTAATTTAGCAGAATCCTTGTTTGCACCTACGATTACAATGTCAGGACCTTTATGGTCAGCTATGACCGTCACTGTTGTTGAGCGATATAAAGGCAGTAGGGCAATGTATTCAATCATTGGCGGTACTGCAACCTTTAACCTAACAAAGGCTGTCTGTTGTTTTATAATGCCTCTTATAGCTCTGATACAGCCAATACTGCCCCTGTCCATGTCACTTACTCTTATGATACAGTCATTTGCATGTTTTTACATTGCCCTAGGTATGTTAAACACATCTGAAGAGCGTGGAGTTGCAGGCATTGTTGGAAGCATATTAGCCATTGCAGGGCCTGCAATAGGGTTAGTTGCAGGGGTGGTTATAGCTGTTGTATGTCAGTTAGTTAGTGTCAAAAAAAGGGGAAGGTTTAGATGAAAAAGGGGCTGTATTGCTTTTTAATTAGCAATACAGCCCCTTTAAGCCTTATTATGCTTTAAAATCAAAAGTCCCCAAGTCTGGATTATTGTTACGTGCTCGTGCATCGTTTTCTTCTTTTGCTATTCGATATAAAGCATTGTCCATATCCAGTTTAGGTTTAATTGTTTTATTGTAAAAGCTTTTAAAAAGATTGCTCTTGTCCTGAGGATCCTTGACGATTGAAAAGAAATTCCTTTTCTGTCCAGTGTTTAAGTTTTGAGTTGTTGAATATGCCGTCATTTCACCGTCTTTATTAAACATTATCCCCGCGCCTAATACTTTAACTCCATCAACAGGCGCTCGTTCGTCTAAAAACTTTCCGGAAGTCTTAAGCTTTTTAACTTCATCTTCAAACTCTTTTTTCAGCTTAGGATCCTTTGCCAACTTTTCAAGATACTCCTTATCAACCACAACCCCGTTCTTTTTGCCATTTATATATCCATTACCCACTGCAAATTCACATTCAGGAAATTTCTTCTTAAGATCCTTTAAGTAAATATTGGCGTTTGAAGATATAAAACTGCCCGTGGTTAGAGATACTGTTTGAAAATTGCCGCCTACGGAAGAAACACTCACTGTTTCACCCCCACTAATAATTATACTGCCATAACAGGTATTTCTTATTATATCGGAATCTTGTAAAATTTATTTATACCTAAACTTTAAAATTCTCAACCATTTGTACTAGTATTTCAGATTGGCTATTCAGCTCTTGTGCAGCAGACGCCGATTCTTCAGAGGTTGAAGAATTTACTTGAACAACTTGTGAAATTTGGTTAATTCCTAGTGTAATTTGAGAAATTCCCTCTGACTGTTCTCTTGTATCCGAAAAAATGGTATTGATTACGTCGGAAACAGAGTTTATGTCTGTAACAATTTTTTTCAGAGATTCCGCTGTATAATTTGCTGCAGCAGTACCTTCATTTACTTTACTTATGGTATCTTCAATTAAAATCGCAGTGTCCTTTGCTGCCGCTAAGCTTCTTCCAGCCAGAGAACGAACTTCCTCTGCAACAACCGCAAAGCCTTTGCCTTGTTCACCTGCACGAGCAGCTTCAACAGCAGCATTAAGCGCCAGGAGGTTTGTTTGAAAGGCTATATCATCAATAACATTTATAATCTTTGCAATGTTGCCTGATGCGTCCTTAATATCG
Organism: uncultured Eubacteriales bacterium; assembly: GCA_964611655.1. GTDB lineage: Bacteria > Bacillota > Clostridia > Lachnospirales > CAZTAY01 > CAZTAY01. The sequence continues at coordinate 13,868 of CAZTAY010000002.1, read as the reverse complement.
TTCATGGACTTAAGCATCTTATGCATTTCTTCGTTTCCTTCTTTAGCACTTGACATTGTGTTTTGGGAAAATTCATTTGCTGTTTGAGTTTTTTCTGCCGTCTGCCTGACCTTCTCATTAATTGATAGAATGGAGGCATTTAATTCTTCCACAGAGCTTGCCTGTGTGTTTGCACCGTCTGCAATGTCCATTGCAGAATCAGAAATTTGATTTGCGCCTGCTAGAACATTCTCAGCGGCAGATTTTATTTCGTTAATGGTATCTCTAAGTCCGCTACTGATATTATTTATAGAATTTTTAATCAGGTTAAACTGACCCAAATATTCACTTTCAATTGTCTCACGTAAATCGCCTTTTGCAACGGCTTCTAGTTTATCAGTAATCTCATTAATATAAGAGCCTATCTCTTTAATCATAATATCCAGCGAGTTCATCATTTCAAAAAAATTGCCTTTAAAATTATTTTCTATCTGAACATCAAAATTACCTTTGGACAATTCCGATAAAACCTCATTGACTTCTGCAATAGGTTCACTAACCGATACAAGCAAATTATTAAGTGATTCAGTAATGTCCTTCCAGCCGCCTTGATATTGGTTTGTATCGATTCTTAGGTTTAATTGTCCGTTTATAGCGCCATCGATAAGTCTAGTTATTTCAGACTTTAATAATTTTACATTATTTTTTAGAGAGTCAAAATTTTCATTTGCTATTATTTTTTGACCTTTGAACTGTACAAGGGTAGTTTCAAAATTTCCATTTCCCACTTTGCCAAAGGCTTCCATTATGGATAGCATTTCCTCTACAAAGGTTTTACACAAAGCATTAATTCCCGATGCAACTTCCCTATACTCCCCTCTAAATAGCTCTTCATCTATTCTTACCTCTATTGTACCTTCATTATATTCATTTATTAATTCAGATAGTTTTTCGATAAGCAATGAAATAGTACCATTTACAGTTCTAATGGAATTAGCAAGCTGTCCAAGCTCGTCTTTGCTGTTATATGAAATATTACAGTTAACATTGCCTTCTGACAACTCTTTTGCAGCCCTCTCAAGCTCCAAAACTGGCTTTTTAATCGATCTTGTAATTAAAATAATCACTATAATAGTAAGTATAATTGCAACAACCAAAACAGAGAACAATAATATCTGCATACAGATTATAGTATCATCTGTCGCTTGTCTTTGCTTAGCAGCCAGATCGTTAACCTGATTATGTATTATATCTAAATTTTCGCTAAAATCATCAAAAACAGGTTCATATTCTTTTTTAAAAGCTTCATAAGCCAAAGCATTTGATTCAGGAGTGAGACCTTTTGAAAGTTCAAGAACCTTACCACGGGCTTGAGAGCCTCCCGATAAAATTGATACAACTTTTTCAAACAACTCCGGATCTGTCCGCATGTTTTCTTTATATTTCTGCAACGCCTCATTCATTTTTCTTGCATCTTCATTTGTTGACTCAACGGAATTCTGTAGATCTGTCTCCGTGGTTGCAAGAATCGCTTTTAAGACAGCACGCTGAATCGAAAATGTCTCATATTTAATTTCCCAAATATAATTTAAATTAGGAACTGTTTTTGTATCATAATCCTCTATGATGCTTTCAAGGTTTTTTAGGCTAATAAATGAAGAAGCACCTAGAATAATCATAAATAACATTACGACGCTAAAGCCAACGATAAGTTTTGATTGGATTTTTAAATTTTTCATTTAGATTGTCCTCCATTCTTAAAGACAAATTTTCGAAGAGACAGTTTTTAAAGAAAGGGGGGCTATATGTAATTAGCTTTTTAATATGTAATTAAAAATTGAAATATTTTTTAACTGTCTAGCCGATAATGGTTTCTGCCAACAATGAAACTTGTGCATTAACTTGGAGTAAAATATTATGTCAACCTTAGATGCTTTTTTAATTATCAATCAAATAACCTTTTAAGACAGAGTCATTAATAATATCCATTATATATTTTGATAAAGGGTTATTAAGTTCTATAACCTTCCTGACTCTGGTAATCACTTGTGTTTTAGTGATACCATGTTTAATCCACGGTCTGCCCTCATTATGATAATTTAGCAGAAGTGGTTGTGTTCTGTCTAAAATAGAGGCGTATTCGGATTCGTTTGTTTCGTCTGCCTCAAACTCTTCCCACAAAGACATAAAACAACCTTTATATGCTTTAGGAAGAATGGAGAATAATTTCTCTGCTGCTAATTGTTCACGATCTGCTTTATCATGGTATGCTTTTTCATCGTAAGCATAAGTATCGCCAGCATATATCTCCACAAGGTCGTGAATAAGAAGCATTTTAATTACCTTTTCAATATCAACAGGTTTATTATAATAATCCTTAAGCAAGAGCGCCATAACGCTTATATGCCAAGAATGTTCCGCGTCGTTTTCTTGGCGCTCTCCGCTCATTATAGGTGTTCTTCTAAAAACATTCTTTAGTTTGTCAATTTCAAGAATAAAGTTCATAATATTTTCTAAGTTTTTCATGGCTTACATCTGATATAGGGTGTTTGCTTCAAGCACATTTATATTACCTTCTGCAAGCACTGCTATTGCCTTTTCTGTATCATCAATTCTAAGAATTACGAATGCTGTTGAATCACTTTTGCCAATAAAAGCATACATGTATTCAACAGAGATATTGTTTTTATGCAACAACTGCAATGGTTTTACAAGACCACCAGGTTTGTCTTCTGCCGCAATTGCTATTACATCTGTAAGGCTTACAAGGAAGCTTGCTTCTTTAAGAGCTTTAACAGCTTTTTCATAATCATTTACAATGAGCCTTAAAATACCATAATCGCTTGTTTCCGCAATTGATAATGCTCTGGTATTAATGTTATTGCTTTCTAGTATTTCCATGACCTCTGCTAGATTGCCTTGAGAGTTTTCCAAAAAAACGGATACTTGTTTTACTAACATAAAAAGTACCTCCTTTTTAATATAGTAATTCCGTTTGACGTAAGCAATTTATATACACCTAAAACGGCACAAATCCACCTATCTTCAGCTTAGATAATTGCAAATCAAACATGGAATTGCTCTAATCGAATTTACGCTTGTCTATTACTCTTTTTGCCTTGCCTTCGCTTCTTTCAATGGTTTTCGGGTTCACAAGCCTTATTTTAGCACTTACCCCTAAAAGGCTTTCAATTGAATGTTTTAGTTTATGTTCAAGACTTTCAATATTCTTTACTTTATCAGAGAAAAGCTGTTCGCTCATTTCAACTTGAATTTCAAGATTGTCCATTTTACCTTCTCTATCAACAATCAATAAATAATGAGGTGCGGTTTCACCCATTTCAAGTAATACGCTTTCCACCTGTGAAGGGAATACATTAACACCCCTTATAATAAGCATGTCGTCTGAGCGTCCCATGACCCTGCCCATTCTCACAAGGGTTCTGCCGCAGTCACATTTTTCTTGAGAAAGCGTTGATAGATCCTTTGTACGGTATCTTAGAAGAGGAAAACCTTCTTTGGAAATGGTTGAGAAAACAAGCTCGCCTCTTTCGTCGTATGGCAAAACTTCTCCTGTATCAGGGTCTATAATTTCAGGAATAAAATAGTCCTCGTTAACATGTAGTCCCTTTCTTGCATGACAATCAAAGGAGACTCCAGGACCTGTTATTTCACTTAATCCATAAATATCAATCGCTTTAATATCAAGCAGTTCTTCCATTTGTTTACGCATATTTTCAGTCCACATTTCAGCACCGAATATGCCTGCCTTTAATTTAATATCGTCCTTGGTGACGCCCGAAGCAAGCAGTTCTTCAAAAATATAGTTTGCATAAGAAGGTGTACAGCAAATTATATCTACACCAAAATCTGTTAAAATTTGCAGTTGACGTCTGGTGTTTCCCCCTGAAGCTGGTACAACAGTTGCGCCAATTTTTTCTGTGCCATAATGCATACCCAATCCGCCTGTTAAAAGTCCATATCCATATGAAACCTGAACTACGGAATCTTTTGTTGCTCCTGCATTATGCAGCACTCTTGCGCAACATTCTGTCCATGCATCTAAGTCATTTTTAGTATAACCCACAACAGTTGGTTTGCCAGTTGTGCCTGATGAGGAATGAATTCTAATAATTTCGTTCATAGGGCTTGCAAACAAGCCAAAGGGATATGTATCTCTTAAATCCTGCTTAGTTGTAAATGGAAGCATATGTAAATCCTGTATTCCTTTTATGTCGCCTGGTTCAAGTCCAATCTTTTGCATCTTTTCTCGATAATGGGGAACATTATGATAAATCTTCTCAACAGTCTTAACCAATCTCTCGTTTTGAAGTTTAGTCATTTCTTCTCTGTCCATGCACTCAGCCGAAGGATTCCAATAAGTCATTATTACTCCACTCCTCGATTTTTTTGTTGAATATTATTATAACATGACTATATATTCTAGTAAAGATTATTACAACTTTATGTCATTTTTTCAAATTTAATTTTTTTATTTGTTTTTTATAGTAAAATAATTCTAAATAACTCTATTAAGGAGAAAATAATGAGTAATTTTAAAACATCAGATAGAGTTGTCTATTTGGATTTGTTAAGAATATTCTCTTTATTTTGTGTCATTATTATACATATTTCAGCAAAAAAGTGGTATACATCATCTGTTGATTCTTTTGAATGGCAAATTTCTAATTTTTATAACAGTTTATCCAGATTTTGCGTTCCCACCCTTTTTATGATTTCAGGAATCTTTTTTCTAGATAATAATCTCGAATAAACTTTAAAGGAACTCTTTTCTAAAAACATCTCACGAATTATTAAAGCATAAGTATTTTGGTCAGCTGCATATTCTATTATGGAAAACATTTATAAATTTTCTACAATATCTAACTTTTTAATAAATGTTCTAAGAAACTTCATATTCAGTCATTATCAGTTATGGTTTTCACATTAGTTGGGCTTTATTTGGTTGTTCCTTTCCTAAGAGAAATCACTAAAAACAAGCGACTAACGAATACTTTTAATTTTAAACTTTATTTTTTGCTTTTTAATCAATTTTCTTAGATTATTTTTCTATTTATATATTAGAATAAGTCTCCTTTTATAAAAAACAACAATATTTTATTCTTGGATACACAGGTTATTTTGTATTGGGCTATTATTTATATAGATATAGTCTTTCAAAAGCAACTAAAATCTGAATATATATTTTTGGTGTTGTCAGTGTTATATTAACTATTTTTGAGACAAGCTACATTTCTATTAAACTAAAAGATCAAAACGATTCTCTGTTTGACAATTTGTTGCCAAATGTATATTTTTCAGCCTTAGCTTTATTTGTTTTTTTCAAAGATTTAATTTCAAAAATCAACTGGAAAAAACAAACTTTGAATATGATAAACTTACTTATTTTCAACTCTCGGCTTCGGAATTTATTTAATAAATGATTTTATTATAGTAATATTTTATGATTTTGTAAAAACAGATGAGTTATTGCAAAATCTAAGCCCTTTATTCACAATTCCTATTTATTCAATTATTGTATTTTTGTAAGTTTTGTATCTATTTTTGTAATTAGTAAAATACCTTTTTTAAATAAAAAATATTATTTAATGCATTTTAACATTGACATATTATTTTTAGAGGACTACAATATATAATATAATTATTGTAATCTTATTTTATAATGGGGCGGTCACTTTCCATTTTTCATTGTAAAATATTGAACGGTTATAGCTTTTTAGTGCGTGAATTTAAACTGCTCGTGGTACCTGCCTGAAACTCCTATTATTTGAGTTCCTGTTAACAGGAAATTTTATCTCATGTCCAGAAGGCGATTTGGCTGCTGTCTCAAGTTTTCCGATTACAAGATGATGAATGAAATAAATAAACAAAAGGTTGGGTGTCTTACATGACAATTGATGATTACGAAAACAATTCTGAGGATCTAGAGTATATTTCAGATGATTATGAAGATGGTATGGAGGATATAAAACACATAGGCGATTCAGCGGAATTCGAAAAAGCCGACTTTGAAGAAGCAAGCACTCCTGAATTTACTAATACAGCGGAGTTTGAAGCACTAACAAAGGACTCAATCGGTGATCTTGTGAAAAAAAACGCTCAGGACTCTGCACCTGTGGTTCTTACACAAACCGATATTGACAGCCTTGAGTCATACCTATCAGGCTTTGCAAAAAGAGGGGGAGAATATTCAGGAGCCGACGAACATATAACTGGTAATGAAATGTCCAGGCTTTTAAATAAGGATATTGAAAGGAAGAAAAGGAAAAAGCCCAAAATGAACTATGATGATTATGACGAAGACACGGATGAAACGACTGCACCAAAAAAAAGAATTATTTTCTCTGCAACCATTTTAATGACTATGGTGGTTTGTATTATGGGTATGCTTGTTTTTAAGATTAATGCAGTGAATAAGGAGCTTGAAGACATAAAAGGCAAGGAAACCAGCACAAACCAACAAACGGTGGATCTTAAAACCTACAATCAGGTTAAAACAGAGCTTGAACAGGCTAAAGTAAAAAATACACTGCTTGAATCAGAGCTTGCTGATGCACGAAAGACACAAAACGTAGTAGCTCCGGATAAAACCGATGCTGGTACTAACAAGGATGCTAATAAAGAAGAAACCGATAAAGACAGTGAACCAGGTAGTAAATATCCTGCCGAATATATTGTAAAAAAAGGCGATAGCTTGTGGAAAATAAGCGAAAAGATATACGGCAATGGAGATTATTACACAGAAATAATGAAAGCGAATAATATAAAGGATGCAAACAGTATTTATGCCGGTTTAAAACTGAAAATACCTGTGATCTAATTTGAAATAATAAAACTAAGTTAGATGCTTTAAGGTTTATTACGGAAAATCTATTCAGCCGTAATTATCTTAAACATTTAACTAATATAAACCCCTAATATTTATCAGGAGGCAACCCAATGAATGATTTGAGTCTGGCTGAGCTAAGGGTTATTGCTAAAGGGCTTGGAGTTAAAAATATAGTCAGATATAAAAAAGCCGAGCTGATTGGTGTAATAACAGACATTAACAAAAATAATACGGAAGACCACAGCACTGCTGATGAAGAAACTTCTAATCAGGAAGAAGTTCCTTGTTTAAGTAGCTGTGATAAAAATAAAACAGATGAAATTAAAGTTACACCCTCTGAATGTCCTGTGGTAGCAAAAGAATGTCCAAAGCCAGGGCATGAAAACCATAAAAACATGCAGCTTGATAACCTTAGAAGCGGTATTATCGAAGAAGGCGTCTTAGAGGTTATGGCAGACGGATACGGCTTTTTAAGAACTGATAATTACCTTCCAGGTGCAAAGGATATCTATATCTCACCCTCACAAATAAGGCGTTTTAACTTAAAAACTGGCGACTTGGTAAAAGGTGATATCAGAATACCAAAAGAAGGCGAGAAATACAGTGCACTTTTGCTTGTAAAAACCGTTAACGGTGACAATCCAGATAAAGCGTCAAAACGTCCTAACTTTGAGGATTTAACGCCTATTTATCCAAAACAAAAGCTAAAGCTTGAAACATCTCAGCTTGAGCTTTCCACTAGATTAATTGACCTTATTGCGCCAATCGGCAGAGGACAAAGAGGTATGATTGTTGCACAGCCGAAGGTGGGAAAAACCGTTTTGCTCACTAAAATAGCAAACTCTATTACCACCAATCACCCGGATATGCACCTTATTATACTTTTAATTGACGAGCGACCTGAAGAAGTAACAGACATTCAGCGCCAGGTTTCCGGTCAAAACGTTGATGTTGTGTATTCTACCTTTGACGAACAGCCAGAACACCACAAAAGAGTTGCGGAAATGGTGCTTGAACGTGCAAAGAGACTGGTTGAACAGGGCAAGGATTTAATTATACTCCTTGACTCAATAACAAGGCTTGCAAGAGCATATAACCTGACCATCCCTCCAAGTGGAAGAACTTTATCCGGCGGTCTTGACCCTGCAGCATTGCATATGCCAAAGAAGTTTTTTGGTGCAGCAAGGAATATTGAAGAAGGCGGAAGCCTTACAATACTAGCAACTGCTTTGGTTGAAACAGGAAGTAAGATGGACGATGTTGTTTTTGAAGAGTTTAAAGGTACAGGAAACATGGAACTTGTACTGGATCGAAAATTATCTGAAAAAAGGATTTTCCCTGCCATTGACATCAATAAATCAGGAACAAGAAGAGAAGAGTATTTGCTTACAAGACAAGAATTAGAAGCTGTGTATGCAATTAGAAAAGCAATGAGTAAGATGGCAACTGTAGACGTAACCGAAACTATAATTGACCAGCTTGTGAAAACCAAAACCAACGATGAATTTGTGGAAAAGATTAAAACACTTGAGTGTTAAAAATAAAGTTTAACCTCGTTCGACAGGATTACCCATAAAGGTAATTTTGTCGAACTTTTTTTGCTTATTTTTCATATATTATAATGTGAGTTCGACTTTCGGACATGAAAAAGAAGGTGATAAATTGAGAAGTCATTACTACAGTAGTAAATGTATTATGCCAAAAACAGTTGACATACCTATTGAATTGTACAAGTCGGTGCAAGGCGAATATTTCATGGGTTTTGCCGAGGGCTTAAGTTTTGACACTACCACAGGCGCATGGGCAAGACTGTATAACCCTATAAACTCATGCGTTAATCTGTTTGTTAATGTGTGGACCGTTACCGATATTACTGAAACTCCTTTCCGCGCAGAGTTTTATTTCAACGCAACTCCTCCTGGAGTTCCTATTAACTCAAACAACGTGACTCCAACAAATACAGCGCTTTGTCCGTCGCCAATACCAAAGGTGCAAATCCAATACGCTACAAATGTTACAGGAAACCCCATTGGAGGAGCAAAGGCATTTATCCGTGATGCAACACCTGAAACCACATTAGTGGATTCAGAAAATGGTAAGCTGATTTTTCCACCGGGTGGTTCCTTCTTGGTATTTATTTCAACCCCAGAACTAGGGGGAACGTCAGCCACTGGAAGGGTTGCTTTTGGTTGGTGGGAAGAAAGTATATACGACAGATGCATTGTTTAAGCAACCAGTTTGGGGCTGTTCTTGGGACTTCAGCCCCAAATCTTATTTATGTGTGTATAATCTGAAACATTAAAAAAACCCGGCTAAAAGCGCCGGGCATTATCATCTTTCCACATGTGGGTTTACATGGACCATACAATGTTGTATTTGTGTTATATTTTTTTCCAAAGTATCATGAACATTTTCCGCAATATCATGACCTTCCGACACTGTGAGGTTTGAATCCACAGATATTTCAAGGTCAACAAATACCACATTATTGCTTAATCTCGTATGCAGAAGATCGATGCCTTTAACACCATTAATACTAAGCACAGTGTCCTTTATTTCGCTTAACAATTCTTTGCTTACCGCACGATCAATTAACTGATCAATTGCAAGCCTGCCAATGTCATATACGGCTTTTAATATTATAAAACTAACAGCAATGGTGGCAATAGGCTCTAGAATCCATGCATTGAAAAAGACCCCTACAACACCGATTAAAACAGCAATTGAACTGACAGCGTCAGATCGGTGATGCCAAGCATCACTCATAAGAGACGACGAATTAAGTAATTTTGCCTTTTTCATAGTATACCTGAACATTACTTCTTTTGACAGAATAGAAATCACAGTGATAACAAGTGCAGGAATTGAAGGCTTTACTACTTCATTTTCCGTAATCTTTTTGACACCTTCCCAACCTAGGGAAAGTGCAGTAACAAACAATATAAAGGCCAATATAAGTGATACAATGGACTCAATACGCTGATGACCATACTGATGCTCTGGGTCAGCATCCTTGCTTGAAAACTTAAGGCCTGCCATTACAACCACTGTCGAAAACACATCCGACAATGTATGAACAGCATCTGCAACAACCGCAGAACTTCCGCTTATAAATCCTATTATTACCTTAAAAACAGCAAGCACAAAATTCCCTGCAATAGTAACAACAGACGTTTTCATAAGCTCTTTATAACGTAATTCCTTATCCAAAAAAATGCCCCCAGACATAAATGTTTGTTACCACCCGTAAAAATGGCTGAATTGCACGATTAATCGCATTTTATTGACACCGTAATAGTATATTATACTTTAAAAGTTTTTGTCAATATGCCCTTCATACTAAACCTCAATTTGACTTTGTGATTTAACCATGTATAAGAAAAGCTCCAATAAACAAGTTCACGAATATATTATTGTGAGAAATAAACTTGGATAATGCAGTATTAAATGGGGGTAATCGCATGGTAGACAATGTCATAGATATAACACAGTTTCCGTTTAGCAAAAAGAAAAACGAAGACAGAGCCGAATGTTTGAAAAATAATAGCTATGAACGAATGTTAAGCGATATACTGGCTAGGAATATTTGGTATTTCGTGGATCAAATTATTGAGCGTTTTTGTGGAAGCAACAAATTCGTCTATGAAGAGCTGGACAAAGAAACTTTGCAATTACTTACTGATTTAGCCTTTGAAATCGTAATTGAAAGAATACCCGAATTTTCTGAGTTCAAAGATAATATTGATGGTAGTGGAATGTTCTCTAAAAGATGTGTGCTACGCTCTTTGGTAAGACAAATAATTATATCCGAACTTTTCAATAACAAAGAAAGTAAAAACGTAATTGATTGCACAAAGGCTATGACTGCCGCACGTAATATACAAACACAAAACCCAACATCTGCCGAAATCTCAAACAACAACTTATCACCTGCTGGCTCAATGCTATTTAGTCCTTGGTTTTATTAAAATTCAAAACAACCTCTGCTATGAAATATAATTGCAGTGGTTGTTTTTACTTTTCTTTAAGATGGTTGATTTAAGATTTATTAAAGACTATTGCTCCAATAATGATTATCAATCCGCCAACTATTGACGGTATATCAGGTATTTCGTTTGCTATAATAATGCCTAATACACTTGTTACTACAGGGGTTAAGAACATATAATTACTTACCATTGAAGTCTTTTCTGCTAACTCAAATGCTTTAGACCACAGAATATATGCAATTGCACTTGAAAATACACCTAACACAATTACATAGATTATAATTTCAACAGGAGCTACAATGATTTCATTAATCGCTTTAGGCGCAAATATAAACAGAAACAAGGTTCCGATTAGAATGCTGTATGTTGCAGTTTGCAAAGCTGGGTATGTACGTATTAATCTGCGTTGTATGATATTGTAAAAACTTAGAAGTACTGATGCTATCAATAGCCAAATTATGCCTTGATTAATAGATAGTACTCCATCATACACGGTTAGCACGCCTATACCTAAAAATTCAATAATAATTGCAATCCATTGGAATGGTTTTAATTTCTCTTTATAAAAAAATGATGCCAACAATGCCGTAAAAACCGGAACTGTGGCAATAATAAAACTGCTGGTTGCAGCAGTAACAAAACTTGTTCCATAATTAAATATAATAATGTATAGGGCAAAACCAGTTAACCCTGATGCAACAAACCAAATTAAATCTTTCTTCTTTGGCGGTTTAATTTTAAAGAAGTAAGCAGCTATAATTAACATGATAGAAGCAACAATATATCTTAAAAACCCAAGTGAAAATGCTGATATATGCTCTAAAGTAAGCTTTGTATAAACATAAGCCAAAGACCAAAAAATAACAGTAATTATTGCAAATGTATGGAAATTATATTTAAGTTTCATAATTTAAATCAACCTCTCCTAATAACTGCGAAATTTTTTTAATATATAAGAGAGTACTATAAACTTTATAAGAGGACAATGTTTTTTTATTCAAGACAAAAACCACTAGCTATATTTCCTAGTTGTTTTCAGATTTCATTACATTCTCTATGGTTTAAATTACACACTTAAATAAAAAAAATCAGCCACAGGATAACCCTGTAGCTGTTTCAAATACTAGGCTGGAGGGATTTGAACCCCCGAATAATGGAGTCAGAGTCCACTGCCTTACCGCTTGGCGACAGCCCATTATCTTTCTGAAACAATATTATAATTCACTTGCTTTCATTTGTAAAGTTTTTAATTTCAAACCAATTAGGGTGTGCCAACAGACACACCCTAATTATATTCTAAGGTTTTGGAAGCTTTATCACGTCACCCACAACTATTTTATTTGCATCCTGAATATTATTAAGTTCCATTATTCTTTTAGTCATTCCCCGATCACCATAGAACTTAACACTTATAAAACTTAAAGTATCTCCTGTTTCAACAACATATGAGTCCGGAATTAATGGCTTGTCGCTTGTTTGAGAAACTGTTGTTGTTTCCGGTGCTTTTGGAGCTTCTGCTTTTGGAGCTTGCGGTGTTGTCTCAGAAGGCTTAACTTCCTCCGGTTTTGGCTCACTTGTATTATTTTCCGGCAATGCCGCCTCAGTAGTATTTGCATCTGCCTGATTTTCGCTTTCTTCTCTTGCTTTTGCTATTGCGTCATAAATAGGGTTTGCTTCCGGTGTAATTGCCGCTGTATCGGATTTTGCCTCCGGCGCAGGCATAATTGGAATCAAGTTTCCTTCACCTAAAATTTCTGGAGTGGTTGTATCTTTATTTATGTTTTGGTTAGCAAATACAGGATAAGTGCTGTCTTTCGCTTGGGTAACAAGGTTATCATATGAGCTTTTAAGTGTTTCAAGCTGTGTTTCCACACCAATAATACGATCACCGTTTTGAACCAAACCAATTCCCATAACAATACAAGCTAAGAACAACACAGCACTTAAACTAAGCAGCATGTTTATTACTTTTTTCTGCTGCGAAATTTCATTAATCCTTCTAAGGCTTTGTGCTTGTCTGTAGCTGTTTATTAATTTTTCTCTTTCTTTTATGTAACTTGGATCTGTTTCAGAGTATTCATCCGAGTATTCGTCCAATTCCATTTCTTCTTGGTTTTCATAGTTACCTATATCAGATGCCCTTATTTCACCTTTTTTATGATCAGTCATAAAACTGTTCATGCCATTGTTTTTATCATAATATATGAAATATCCTTCAATTGGAACTATTTCCTTTTTATGCTCGTCCCACGTAAAGAAACAATCGCTTTTTTCCAATGGATCACTAAGATAAATAACTTGATTTTTCCTGCTGAAATACTCAGAATGATATTTCTGGTCGCTTGCACTAAGATAAGTTCCATATCCCCCTTGAATATGAACCCAGCCTACTATATACAGACCATTAAAATACTTTTTGATCTGTGACTCTGCATATTCCCAGTCCTCATCTGCAAAACACTCAACACCATCCATATTAATACTGAAATTTGACGGTACAATTCCACTAATTAATAGTATTGGTTCTTCTCCCGCATATGCCTGCCTGCCCACCAAAAATGCCAGCATTTCTCTTTCTTTTCCGCTATGTTTTAGCTGTGCCAGATATGTAAAAGCATAATCTTCTATATAGATCTTTAGTCGCTCACTAACACCTCCTATCTGCTTAACATTTGTCGGGAATTTGAATTGCCTTGGATATTCGACAGTATCCGGAGGCGTGACATCATTTTTCTTTTGCATATTAAACCTCCTTAATATATGAGCTTGACTAATTTTTGACAAACTCTTTTACTTTTTAGAGTGTAAGAAAGTATATTGTGGTCTGCTTTGATTAAGTTTTAATTCTAAGCAAACCTTCCACTTTTGTGACTTTTAAAGTAAAAAAAACAATTGTGTAAAGTCACAACGCTTCTAGTGCGGCTTGCTTTGATTAAGTTTTTATTCTAAGCAAACCTTCCGCTTTTGTGACTTTTAAAGTCAAAAAAACAATTATGTAAAGTCACAACGCTATATTAACATATAAAATATGCAAAAAAAGGAAAAATCTG
>CAZTAY010000001.1:0-68345 GCA_964611655.1 uncultured Eubacteriales bacterium | reverse complement strand
TGAACTTAGAAGGTCTAAAAGGTCTTAATGTAAAAAACATAATTGAAACTTTTCCGGAAACCTATTCTTCATTAATGAATGCGTTATTAGCAAACAATGAATGGGTATATTTGGCACTAGTTCTTTCAGTAACTTCAATTATTACGTATATTGTCAGCCATATTCAAATAAACTATTCGAAGGAAATTTCGATCATAACAGGTGCTGTTGTAAGTATGATAGGATTCATTGCATCAAGCATTATGGGTGTAATAAATATTGGTATTATAGAAATAATCATAATGTCAATGATTTCAGCTTGTATTGTACTTGTGTGTTCTTTCTTTGATATTATTTTGGATTATAAAAATGCTGAAAATGTTAGTTTTCAGGATGACAATTATTATTACTATGTTAGATTAATACCTAAAATAAACATCAAGGAACAAATTAAGGATTTCAATAATGATAGACAGCATGATAAATAAAGCATTTGATGGCGCAAACCGAATATAGGGTGAGAGTATGTCTGCAATACAACAGTTTTTATCCGATTTTGGAATATCCGTTATAAATCTGCCTATTATTAGGCCGATGGACATTTTGGACATATTGATAGTTGCTTTTATTATTTATCAAATTGTATTATGGATAAAAGAAACGAGAGCTTGGACCTTGTTTAAAGGTATTCTTGTAGTGTTTGCTTTTTGCATAATAGCTGTTGTGCTGCAACTAAACACTATACTTTGGATTTTATCTAATACCCTTTCAGTGGGTATTATTGCAATAATTGTTGTTTTCCAGCCTGAGCTTAGAAAAGCACTGGAACAACTGGGTAAAGGACATTTCCTGTCTACTTTTCTCATAGAAACATATGAAAACGGTGAAGACGACGGAAGATGCTCACCAGGTGTTTTTAATCAGATTACTCAAGCTGTTAACAAAATGTCGGAAAATAAAACAGGTGCACTGATTTTAATTGAGGACTCTGTCCCTCTTGGAGATATCATTGAAACAGGTATTAAAATAGATGCTGTTATCTCAAAGGAATTGTTGATTAATATTTTTGAACATAATACGCCTTTGCACGACGGGGCTGTTATTATTAGAAATAACAAGGTAGCTGCTGCAAGCTGTTTTTTACCTCTTACCGATGCGGATTTAAGCAAGGAACTTGGTACTAGACATAGAGCAGGGGTTGGTGCAAGCGAAGTGTCTGATGCATTTATTATAATAGTGTCAGAAGAAACAGGAACTATCTCGGTTGCAAAAAATGGTAAACTAAGTAGGAATATATCTACTGAAGAGATTAACTCATTATACTTTGGAGAATCAAGGTTTAGCAAAAAGATTCGTATGCCTATTTGGAGAAAGGGAGGCAGAAGATGAAATTTTTAAAAAATCTAAGACTAAAAATTTTATCAGGAAGCTTCTTATCTAAAAATCTCGGCTGGAAAATCTTTTCTCTTTTTGCGGCTCTTCTTTTTTGGTTTATGGTTGTTAGTTTGTCTGATCCAGTTGAAGCTTGGACATTTACAATACCAATATCATTGGAAAAGGTTACTATACTTGAAGAACAGGATCTTTCTATAAAAGACATCGACTCACTTGATGGAAAAACCGTTTCACTAAAGGTCAAAGGCAAACGTTCCACATTGCAAAAGTTGGATAAATTCAAAAAAGATATAAAGGCAGTGGCAAACTTCAATGTAATGCTTTTAAATCTTGAATCACCTGTTCAAGTGCCAATTGATATTGTCTATCCCGAAAACAAGCTTGACTCAAGGGTTGATGCATTTGACTTTGAACTTAACCCCAAATATCTAACAATTCAAGTTGAAAAAGTTGTTGAGGTCGAAAAACCAATAAAGGTTAGTATTAAGGGCGAACCCAAGGAAGGTTATGTAGCTCTTACAGCAGAAATTAAACCAGAAAAAGTACTGCTAAAAGGTCCGGAATCCGCTATTCAAGCTATTGATACAGTGGTTGCTTATGCTGAAGTAAAAGGTGCAACAAAGGATGTGGTGGTAACCTCTCCAATTGTGATTCTGGATATTTATGAGAAAGTTGTAAGCGGTATTAAACCTAATACAAATTCTGCTAATATATTTGTACCGATCAATAGATATAAAAAGGTTGCGGTAGTTGCTAACAGATATGAAGGAAGACCTGATAGTGGTTTTGTTATATCTGATATTGAATGGACTCCTAAGGAACTGGAAATAGTGGGAACTGATGAGGCTGTTAATTCTTTTTCAGAAATTAAACTGCCAAGCATTTTAATCCCCCCTAATTCAACATCTACTTTGATACAAACTTTTGATGTTAGAAACTTAAATATTCTGCCGCCGGACATAAGTATTAAAAACGGTACTCCTAATGCTGTAACCATAAAAATTTTTATTGAAGAGGAGTCCTTTAAGGAATTTACCATTAACAAGGATAATATAACTACAACTGGTAACCTAGACAAAAACTTTGAATATTATATTTTGTCTGAGTCGGTAAAAGTAACTTTAAGAGGTTCTGAAAAAGCTCTTTTAGAGTTGGAGAAAAGTGGATTAAAGGCGTCGGTAGATGTTTCAGAGCTGACACAGGGAAATGAGGAAGTAATGCTTAATCTGGAGCTGCCTCAAGGTATTGAATATGTTAATGAGCCTGCTATAAGTATTCAGACAAAATTAAAAGCAAATGAGGAACAAGAGCGGGATAATATTAGATAGGTTTATGTTTTCATTATACTGTGTTAACAATATTATTTACTATATAATATGAATAGAGTAATAACTTTAGACCAATTACCCTCTGTCAGAATTGGTCACAGAGATTTACAGGAGGCTTTTATGGGTAAGTTATTTGGAACAGACGGAATTAGAGGAGTTGCTAATATAGAGTTAACTGCGGAACTTGCATATAAAGTTGGCAGGGTTAGCGCCTATGTTATAACTGAGCATAAACAAGGTGAAAAAACGCCTAAAATAATAGTTGGCGCTGATACAAGAATTTCAGGTCATATGTTAGAATCAGCAATTGTTGCAGGAATTTGCTCTATGGGTGTTGATGCAATTTGTGCAGGAGTTATTCCGACGCCAGGTATTGCGTATTTGGTTAAAAAATACAATATGGATGCAGGGGTTGTTATTTCTGCCTCTCATAATACTTTTGAATACAACGGCATCAAGATCTTCAATGAACTAGGTTTTAAACTCTCTGATGATATTGAGAACGAAATCGAAGAGATTTTGCTTGACGATGAAAAATACAACAATTTGCCTATGCCTTCTGGTGTAAATATTGGAAGGAAGATTGAAAATGAACGGGCGAAAATTGAATATGTTGATTTTATAAAAACAACTACAGATGATTCCTTATCTGGCATTAAGGTTGCTCTTGATTGCGCAAACGGCGCAGCATATACAATTGCCCCTTTTGCAATTTCGGAGCTAGGTGCTAGTGTCAGGGTGATAAATAACCAACCAAACGGCATTAATATTAACAAAGGTTGCGGTTCTACACATTTGGACTCAATTGTTAAATTTGTTAAAGAAACCAATGCAGATGTAGGTTTTGCCTTTGATGGAGATGCTGACCGCTGTCTTGCCGTTGATGAATTGGGTAATATAATAGACGGCGATAAGCTATTAGCAATATTCGCAAACTTCATGAAAGAAAAAAACAGACTGAAAAACAATAAAATAGTGGTTACTGTAATGACTAACCTTGGCTTCTTTCTAATGGCAGAGGAAAAGGGTATTGAAACTGAATTAACTAATGTGGGTGACAGATATGTTCTTGAGGCAATGCTGGAAAAAGGCATTAATATTGGAGGAGAACAGTCAGGCCATATTATTTTTCTCGAACATAACACAACAGGTGATGGAATTTTAACAGCAATTCAATTGCTTAATATCATGAAACAAACAGGCAAAAAACTTTCAGAGCTTGCGTCAATAATGGAATCTTTGCCACAGGTGTTGGTAAACGCAATAGTAAAGAATGGAAACAAGTATAAACTATCTGAATGTAAACCTGTTCAAAATGAAATTAATAGGCTTATTGACAACTATAAAAACAAAGGCAGGGTTTTAGTAAGGCCATCAGGAACTGAACCTTTAGTTAGAGTAATGATCGAAGGAAAAGACATAGAAAAAATCAATAGCGAAGCCAAAGAATTAGCATTGCTTATTGAAAATCATCTTGGATAACAGCCAAAGGTTTGTTTTTCTTTGAAACAAACCGCTAGATTGTAAAGAGGGGGATTGAAATGTGTGGAATAGTTGGATTTGTGGGGAACTCAAACAGCGTTCCTATAATAATTAATGGACTATCGCATTTAGAATACAGAGGTTACGACTCAGCAGGAATAGCAGTACACAATGGAAAAGAAATTGATATTGTTAAGACAAAAGGAAGAATATCCAACTTAAATGACAAATTATTGCAAAACCCTTTAAAAGGCAATCTTGGAATAGGACATACCAGATGGGCTACCCATGGTGCGCCTTCCGATTTAAACTCTCATCCCCACGCAAGCAATGAAAATGTTGCAGTTGTTCATAACGGGATAATAGAAAATTATATAGATTTAAAAGAAGAGTTACTTTCAAAAGGCTATGCATTTGTTTCAGATACAGACACAGAAACAGCCGCTCATCTTATTGATTTGTTTTATAAAGAATCAGGAAATCCTCTTGATTCTGTTTTTAGAGCCCTTGACAGGCTTAATGGCTCATACGCACTTGGTATTGTGTTTAAAGACTTTCCTGACAAGCTTATTGCAGCTAGAAAAGACAGTCCTTTAATAATCGGAACTTCTAATGACTCAAATTATATATCATCTGATATTCCAGCCATACTGGAATACACAAGAGATGTATACTTCCTTGAGGACAATGAAGTGGCAGAGCTTACAAAAGACGGAGTGAGGATTTTCAGCTCTCAACGACAAGAAATAGAAAGAGAAGTTTTCCATGTAACATGGGATATTGAATCTGCGGAAAAAGGCGGATACGAGCATTTCATGCTAAAAGAAATATTTGAGCAGCCCAGGGTTATTAGGGATACTATATTGCCTAGACTTCCTGATGATTCCGATCAGATCACGCTTGATAATATTTCTCTTACAAAAGAAGATATTATGGGCATTGACAAAATTTATATTGTTGCCTGCGGAACAGCCTATTATGCTGGATTAGTTGGGAAATACCTCTTAGAGCGTCTTGCCAGAATTCCTGTTTTTGCAGACGTGGCTTCAGAGTTTAGGTATAAATACCCTCCTATTGATGAAAAAACTCTTATGATAGTTATATCTCAATCAGGAGAAACTGCTGATACATTAGCAGCTTTAAGGCTTGCAAAAAAAGCCGGCGCGAGGATTGTCAGTATTGTAAACGCAGTGGGCTCCTCAATTGCCAGAGAATCTGACGATGTTTTTTATACACTTGCCGGTCCTGAAATTGCAGTTGCTTCAACAAAAGCGTTTTCAACTCAGGTTGTTGCAACCTATTTGCTGGCTTTCCATATTTCTTCAAACCTTAATCGGATTTCTGAACAAGAAGCACTGGAGCTAAAAAATGAGCTAAGAACTTTGCCATCCAAGGTCGATAATATACTACAACGTTTTTCGGTTATAGAATACTTTGCCAATAAATATTTATCTGTAAAAAATGTTTTTTATATAGGAAGAGGGCTAGACCATATTATATCTATGGAAGGCTCTCTAAAATTAAAAGAGATTGCTTATCTTCATAGTGAACCATATGCAGCAGGCGAATTAAAACACGGTCCAATTGCTTTAATCGAAGAAAATACACTTGTAATTGGTCTGGTAACCCAGGAAGAATTGTTTGAAAAGTCAGCATCCAATTTAAAAGAGGTTAAGGCAAGAGGCGCTAAAATATTAGCAATTGCCATGGAAGGCGAAAAGTCAATTGATAAGATAGCAGACGATGTTTTTTATATTCCGAGAACACATTGGATTTTCGCACCGCTACTTGCAAACATACCCCAGCAATTATTTGCTTATTATGTTGCAAAAGGCTTAGGAAACGATGTGGATAAACCTAGAAACCTAGCAAAGAGTGTTACTGTAGAATAGCTTATTGAAATTTGTCTGCTTGCGTTAAAATCGTAAGCAAACAATTAAAGCAATAGATTTTATCTAAAGTTCTTGGAATTTTTATATATATACATGTTTTGCCTTTCTTTTGTTTGGCGTAGGGATTGTTTTTATTTGATCCCTATGCTAAAATTATTTGACACCCCCTTTTAAAGCGAAGTATATGAGGTGATTACTTGAAGACAATTGGCATAGTTGCTGCAATGGAAGAAGAAATAAAACATATAATAGCAGGCATTGATGTAAAGGTTACTAGAAACGCTGTTGGAATGGATTTTTATGTCGGCACCTATCAAGGAAAAAATCTTGTTGCTGTATGGTGTGGGATTGGCAAGGTAAATGCTGCGATTTGCGCTCAGGTTCTAATTGATTTGTTCGCTGTTGACTATATTATCAACACAGGTGTTGCAGGGGGAATCGATAACAAACTTGAAACAGGCGACATTATTGTGTCGGTTGATGCGCTTCATCATGATATGGACGCAACAGGGTTTGGATATAAGCTTGGAGAAATTCCGAGAATGTCAACCAGTATTTTTGAGGCTGACGAGGTATTAGTGGACATTGCTGTTGAACAGGCAGAAGCATTAGGTTTTGATACAAATATTTTCAAAGGTAGAGTAGCAACGGGGGATCAGTTTATTGCAAGCCCAGAGAAAAAAAGATTTATTTGGGATAAATTCTCTGCTTCTTGTGTTGAAATGGAAGGAGCAGCCATTGCTCAAACTTGTACTCTTAATAAGATTCCGTTTGTTATTATAAGAGCAATCTCAGATAAAGCTGATGGAAGCGCAGGAACAGATTATAATAAATTTATAGATGCGGCGGTTTTAAGATCGGCGCAATTAGTTGAAAAGATGCTTGAAAAGTTTTAAGAGCCATTAACTTTAAAAGGTCTCAAAAAAGGCTCTAATACCGGTTTGAAATCTATAAGGCACGATATTGCCGGCTTTAGCTGTGCAATATCCTGCAATTTAGATTTCAAATCAGTATATTCTGTATGATTAGAATGTACTAAACGAGAGTCAAATTAATTGTGCTGCAATTGCTTTGGACTTTCGGTATTCAAGAACTAGAAATTGTGAGGTGGAAAATGAACGATTCAAAGGTAAGTAATGCAAAGAAAAAGGTATTAGTAGCAAACAGGGGAGAAATTGCGATTCGTATTTTCAGAGCTTGTTATGACATAGGTCTAAATACGATTGCAATGTATTCAAAAGAGGATAAATATAATATTTTCAGGACAAAAGCGGATGAGGCTTATTTAATCGGAGAGAATAAAAGCCCACTTGGAGCTTATTTAGACATTGACTTGGTTATTGACCTTGCAAAGAAAAGGGGAGCAACAGCAATTCACCCCGGTTATGGTTTTTTGTCTGAAAATCCAAATCTTGCAAAAGCCTGTGAAGATAATGGCATTGTATACATAGGTCCTCCATCTGATATCCTTGCAAAAATGGGCGATAAGCTTATGGCAAAAAAGGTTGCAATTGAATGTGGAGTACCGGTTATAAATGGAATGGATAACCCTATTGCTTCAACATCAGAAGCACTTGAATATGCCGAGAAATTTGGTTATCCTGTTATTCTAAAAGCGGCGGCAGGCGGCGGCGGTAGAGGTATGCGCCTGGTTAACAGCCCGGACGAAATGGGTACAGCTTTATCCACAGTTAAAAGTGAATCACTGAAAGCTTTTGGCAGCGATGATATATTTATGGAGAAATACCTGGAAGAACCAAAGCACGTTGAAGTTCAAATCCTAGCAGACTCTTACGGTAACATTGTCCATTTGTTTGAAAGAGACTGCTCCGTTCAAAGACGCTATCAAAAAGTAGTGGAATATACCCCCGCCTTTACGATTCCAGTAGAAAAGCGTGCTAAAATTCATGAAGATGCTGTTAAAATTGCAAAAGCTGTTGGCTATGTTAATGCTGGAACAGTAGAGTTTTTAGTTGATAAACACGGCAACCATTATTTTATTGAAATGAACCCAAGAATTCAGGTCGAGCATACAGTTACAGAAATGGTAACGGGTATTGACATTGTAAAAGCTCAAATTGCAATTGCTCATGGCGAAAAACTATCCTCACCTAGCATTGGCATCAACTCTCAAGAGGATGTTCACTTAACAGGATACTCAATACAATGCCGTATCACAACTGAGGATCCTCTTAACAATTTTGCTCCTGACACAGGTATTATTACTACGTATAGATCTGGCGGCGGTTATGGTGTGAGGCTTGATGCTGGGAATGCATTCGTAGGCGCTGAAATAACTCCATACTACGACAGTCTTTTAGTTAAGCTTACAACACTTGATAGAACCTTTGAAGGCGCTGTTCGTAAAATGTTACGATCCGTTTCAGAAATTCGTATAAGAGGCGTTAAAACCAATATTTCATTTTTAAATAATATTTTGGCAAACGAAACTTTTATGGAAGGAAAATGCCATACAAAGTTCATTGACGAAACACCTTCCTTATTCGAAATAGTTGAATCAAAGGATAGAGCCACAAAGGTACTTACATATATAGGCGGACTTATACTTGATAAACCTGAAAGCAAGAACAAGAAAGAATATCTATCCCCTAGAGTGCCAGAGTTTAAAGGCGAACCGCCTGTAGGACTAAAACAATTTTTAGATAAAAACGGTCCTGAAAAATTTAAAAACTGGATTTTAGATCAGAAAAAATTATTAATAACAGATACAACTTTTAGGGATGCAAATCAGTCTCTTATGGCGACGCGTGTTCGTACTAGGGATATGGTAACAATTGCAAACGCTACTGCTCATGTCCTTAAAGATTGTTTTTCTCTTGAAATGTGGGGCGGAGCAACATTTGATGCATCATACCGCTTTTTAACAGAATCACCATGGGTGCGTCTTGATGAACTGAGAAGCAGAATCCCTAATATACCTTTCCAAATGCTATTTAGAGGTTCAAATGCAGTTGGATACAGCAGTTATCCAGATAACCTAATCAAAGAATTTATAAAAGAAGCTGCAAGAAGTGGAATTGATATTTTCAGAATATTCGATTCATTAAACTGGCTTCCTAATATGGAGCTTGCTATTGAAGAAGTTGCAAAAGCAGGCAAGGTAGTTGAAGCTACCGTTTGTTATACAGGAAATATCCTTGATCCAAACAGAGATAAATACTCACTTAAATATTATGTTGATTTTGCAAAAGAGCTTGAAAAAAGAGGAGCGCATATTCTTTGTATTAAAGACATGTCGGGTCTGTTAAAACCATATGCTGCTAAGAAGTTAGTAAAAGCTCTTAAAGAGGAAGTGGGTATGCCTATACATCTTCATACCCATGACACAACAGCAAACCAGATTGCAGCTTATATGTTAGCGGCAGAATCAGGAGTTGACATTGTAGATACAGCAATTTCATCTATGAGCTCTCTTACAAGTCAACCGTCAATGAACTCACTTGTGGCAGCTCTTGATTTGACTGAAAGAGATACACAGATTGACCTTGATTCACTGCAAAAATTGTCCGATTATTGGGAAGACGTACGCCCGTATTATAAAGAGTTTGAAGCAGATATTCACACTCCTCAAACAGAAATTTATAAGCTTGAGATTCCGGGTGGACAGTATACTAACCTTAAACCACAGGTTGAAAGCCTTGGCCTTGGACACCGTTTTGATGACGTTAAAGATAAGTACAGAGAAGTTAATAAGCTTCTTGGTGATATAGTAAAAGTTACGCCTTCTTCAAAAATGGTTGGCGACTTAGCTATATTCATGGTACAAAATGACCTAAATGCCGAAAACATACTTGAAAAGGGAGCTGCATATAATTATCCTGATTCTGTAGTAAGTTATTTTAAGGGTATGATGGGTCAGCCGGCGTTTGGTTTCCCAAAAGAACTTCAAAAAATTGTTTTAAAGGGAGAAGAGCCTATTACATCAAGGCCAGGTGAACATTTAGCCCCTATAAACTTTGATGAAGTTTTAGAAAATTTAAAAAGTATAACTGAAAAAACTAGTATGAGGGACGCAATTAGCTGGTGTTTATACCCTAAGGTTGTTGAGGAATACATTAAAAGACGTGAAATGTACAGTGACATCAGTCATATGGAATCCCATGTATTCTTTATGGGTATGGCAAGGAATGAATCAACTGAAATATCAATAGAAAAAGGAAAGACTCTTATTATTAAATACATAGGAAAAGGAGAACACAACAACGACGGCACAAGATATATGCAGTTTGAATTAAACGGTGCAAGACGTGACGTGCTTGTAGAAGACAAAAACGTCAAAGTTGTTGATGATAAAGTGCAATATGCTGACATCCTTGATGAAACCCAAGTCGGTTCAAGCATACCCGGTGCCATTTCAAAGATTCATGTTAAAAAAGGCGATAAAGTAGAAAAGAATCAGCTTCTTGTGGTAATCGAAGCAATGAAAATGGAAACCAGCGTTGTAGCAAGGACTGAAGGCGTAATTGAAGATGTCTATGTAAATGAAGGGCAGTCAGTTAAATCCGGCGAACTTCTCATGAGAATAAGTAAAAAATAGCCGGTTGGAGGAATGTAGAAATATGTTAAATCTAATAGTACCTGACGGGTACGATTCCGTTTTAAACGTAAAAGAAACGGAAAAAGCAATTAAAGCCTTGAGGATTTTTTTCGAGGAAACCCTTTCAGAAGAATTAAACCTAATGAGGGTTTCAGCGCCACTTTTTGTAAGACCTGAAAGCGGATTAAATGACAACTTGAATGAAGTTGAACGACCTGTTTCATTTAATATCCTGGAACAGGAAGACGTTATTTGCGAGATTGTCCAATCACTTGCAAAGTGGAAAAGATATGCTCTGTGGAAGTATGACTTTAACCCAGGCGAGGGTATCTATACAAATATGAACGCCATAAGACGTGATGAAATAACGGATAACCTGCATTCTATATATGTTGACCAGTGGGACTGGGAAAGGGTTATTTTAAGAGAAGAGCGTACGGAATCTGTTTTAAGAGCTTGTGTTGAGAGTATTTACCGTGTCATTAAAAAGACTGAAGAATTTATAGAAGGAAAGTTTCCTGAGATTGGAAAAGGTGTTCTTCCGGAAAGAATTACATTTATAAAAACTCAAGAAATGGAAGATGAATTCCCAAATCTCTCACCAAAGGAAAGAGAAATGGAATTTGCAAAGAGATACGGCGCAGTTTTTATAATGCAAGTTGGTGACAACTTAAATTCAGGAGAACCCCATGACGGCCGTGCAGCAGATTATGACGATTGGTCTTTAAACGGAGACATACTTTTGTACTACCCTGTCTTAGACACTGTTTTTGAAATTTCCAGTATGGGTATAAGGGTGGATAAAGAAGCATTATTGAGACAGCTTAAGCTAAAAAATCAAGAACATAAAATCAATATGCCATACCAAAAATCTCTTATAAACGAAGAACTGCCATTTACGATTGGCGGTGGTATAGGTCAGTCAAGACTATGCATGTTCCTACTTAAAAAAGCACATATAGGAGAAGTTCAAGTTTCTATTTGGCCTGATGAGGTTGAGAGGGTTTGCAGAGAAAAAGGAATACATTTGCTTTAATTAAAAAAGCTAGAGGAACGCTTATAATTGTTCCTCTAGCTTTTCAAGCATTAAAAAAAGGACGGCACAAGCCATCCAAATTATTTAAATAAATAAAAATCTGTAAATATCCATTTTCCATTTACAAGCTCGTAAGGGTATTTATGCATTTCAGTACCGGTTACTTGACCGGTTTCTATATCACCTATAACATCCACATCAACTTGTACTATTATTTTGTTTTCATCTTCTCTAGTGATGGTAATCTTTTCTTCACCTTTTGTTATATCTGCTCCCCTTGCAGCATCAATTGAATACAAAACACCATCAATGTCCACATAAATTTCCCGGCTAAAGAGCTGTTCAACTATACTACTGTCAAACAATGTCTCAAGATAAGTCTTTAGATCGGCATATGTTTTAAACCTTTCATTGGTAACCCTATAATAAAGACTACCATTTATATCTTTTGAATCACTGCTGTCAGATCTAAGTGTTGATAAATCAAACCAACCATATGCTTCTGTAGCATCTTTATATGCTTGCGTAATTTTAGCATCAGTTGGTTGTTGTGGCTGATTGCAGGCAAATAATAAGAAAGTAAAAACTATAACTGTAAGCATTAAAAAAATTTTCTTCATAGTTTCACCCTTAATTACTTGGATTCTATCTTATGATAAATTTTCTTTCCTTTTTGTATCATTAAGCTGCCGTTATCAAGGTCGCTTGTAGTATAAATACGGTCAAACTCAGTTACTTTTTCACCGTTAATTTTAAGACCGCCTTGTTGTATTAGTCGCCTGCCTTCTCCTCTTGAAGGTATTAATCCGGCTTTTTCAAGTATACTTATAACGTCAATTCCGTCATTAATGAGTGCGGATGCGATTTCTGTAGTAGGTATAGAGCCTTCCATTGCTGCTCCGGAGAACAATGCTCTTGCAGCAGCCCTAGCGTCACTTGCCTTCTCTTCCCCATGTACAATCTTTGTTATTTCATATGCAAGAACTTCTTTTGCCTCGTTAATCTTATTATCTTTAAGGCTTGCAAGTGCTCTAACTTCTTCCATAGGCAAGAAAGTCAGAAGGGATAAACATTTTAACACATCCGCATCAGCAACGTTACGCCAGTATTGGAAGAACTCGTAAGGAGAGGTCTTGGCTTCATCAAGCCATAATGCCCCTTTTTCTGTCTTACCCATTTTGATGCCTTCGCTTGTAGTAAGCAAGGTAAAAGTCATGCCATATGCACTTTCTCCTTCAACTCTTCTGATTAAATCAACACCGCTTATTATATTAGACCATTGGTCATTACCACCAAGCTGGAGCTTGCAGCCATAACGTCTATGGAGTTCAAGGAAATCATAGGACTGCATAAGCATATAGTTAAACTCTAAGAAAGAAAGGCCTCTTTCCATTCTTGTTTTAAATGCTTCAGCAGTAAGCATACGGTTAACTGAAAAATGAATACCAATTTCACGCAAGAAATCAACATATTTTATATCCCTTAACCAATGTGCATTATTTACAAGTATAGCTTTATCATCACTGAAATCAATATAACGAGAAAGCTGACCTTTAAATTGCTCACAATTATGATCAATTTCCTCCACTGTCATAATCCTACGCATATCATTTTTAAAAGTAGGATCCCCTACCATGCCTGTTCCGCCGCCAACAAGCACAATTGGTCTGTGACCTGCTTTTTGCATATGCATCATTGCCATAACAGTCAGGAAATGACCAACAGTAAGGCTGTCGGCTGTGGGATCATAACCAATATAAAAAGTTACTTTTTCCTTAGAGAGAAGTTCTTTAACTTCATCTTCATGGGTTATTTGCTCAATAAATCCTCTTTCAAGCAGTATATCGTATATATTATCTGACATTGAAATTACCCCTTTGTAAATCTATTGTAAATTAGCAAGAATTTATAGTATTAACATGAAAAGTCACAACGCTATATTAGCACAGTTAACAACAAATGACAAGATATACATAAATTAATGGAATTCTATCTTTACAAAACATTTTGTTACATACATAAAACTTTAGCCATATTCACACGATTTGCATAAAAACTCATGATTCTAACTCATTGTGTGAAGAATGTATTGAATTTTAGCCTCTCTGTGGCTTGTTCGATTTTGAAGAATTCACGTAAATCATTAAGATAGCTATTGATTGTGCGTACGTATTGCTCACTTCCAAACTTCTTTTGCAACCCTTAGAAAATTCTTTTCCGCAATCTTATCCAGAAAGTCAACACCAAATTTTTTCTCTATTGAGTTTAATAAGATTTTGATATCCTGGCATCCTTTTATGTGGGGAGGAGTATTTACTATTCCATCAAAATCACAACCAAGTCCAGGGCAATCATATCCGCCTACCTTAGCAAGATGTTCAATGTGTTCAAGAATCAATTCAATATTTATGCTATCTTTTCCTAAAAATGGAGGGTTTAAGTTAATTCCAATAACGCCTCCCTTAGAAGCAATTGCCCGTATCTGACCATCTGTTAAATTCCTCTTTACATTGCAAACTTGTTTAGGGTTTGAATGGCTTGCAACAATTGGATTTTTACACAAACGGGCAACTTCCCAAAAGCTATTTTGGTTAAGATGTGACACGTCCACAATAATTCCCATATCCTCCATCATGGAAAGGGCGTTCGCACCCATGTCAGTAAGGCTGCCATATTCATTTAAGACTCCGGAAGCTAGAATATTCCTGTGATTCCAAGTAAGGCTCATCATTCTTACGCCTTTATGATAAAGAATGGGTATACGGTTTAAATCCGCAAGAACACTTTCAGCGCCTTCTAGTGAAAGTATTGCAGAAATCTTGTTATTTTCTTTATTATTCCCTATATCCTCATAACGAAACACAGGCATTATAAAACTTTTATTATTTTCAAGCTCTTTATAATAGAATGAAAGAATCTGTAAGGTTTTAGAATAAGCAGTTTTATAGTATTCGGGTTTTAGCCAAACAGCGAAAACCTGTGTAGGATTTTTATATGCAAGTAGTCTTTCTATATCAATGTGAAGATTGTTCCTGTATAAAGATGAACCATTTTCAAACATGGTTGTTATAGTATCGCAATGTCCGTCAAAAAAAGAATACATTTGAGTCTCCTTCCAAAAATAATTGCTTATTTATTCTATCAGTTTTTTATAATTTATGTTAATATGTATTTAAAGGTTAAAAAACCATCTATTTATTCCTAGTTTTAGGTAAAGCTAATTGTTAATGCTTTTAATAGAATCCTGATTTAGGGAGTGAGAAAAGAAAATGTTTTTGTTACGTAATAAGAAACTATTTGCGGTAATATTAATTTTATCAATTATAATTGTCTTACTAACCGGAATTCTAGTTTATTATTTAAGAGCACGATACATAAAAAATAACGGAATTGCGATAACACCTTCTCAGGATTTTCCCGTGCATAAAGTTACATACTTCTTACAAAATGACGATGACTGGTCCAAAGACAAAATAGGAAACAGCAGTTATGTAATGGGCAGTACAGGTTGCCTGATTACTTGTGTGGCAAGCGCACTTAAAGACCTTGGACAAACAATAACACCAAAGGAGCTTAATAAGAGTTTATCATCAGTAAATGGTTTTGAGGGTGCAGATCTTATTTGGTACAAAATTAATGAAATCATTCCGGAAGTAGAGTACCAATATAACAGAATTTTTTCGGGGAGCACAATTGAAAATGATTTGAAAAACAACAGACTTCCCATTGTTAATGTTAGGTTTAACGGCAACGGTGTTACCCATTGGGTTATTGTTGTTGGAGCAAAAGACGGTGAATTTTTGATCTATGATCCAGCTAATAAAAACAAAATGCCAATACCTTTATCAACCCATGGAAAAGTGTTTGCATATAGGGTGCTGTATCCTGTACAATAAAAACCAGGCAATTTAGAAAGTACGAAAGGAGTTTATAAATTGGAAAAACTTGTGGGCATTATTATGGGAAGCGACTCGGATTTGCCTGTTATGACTAAAGGAGCAGATTTTTTAGACAAATTGGGAATCCCTTATGAAATAACCATTGTTTCAGCGCATAGAACGCCGGAACGAATGTTTGAATATGCAAAAACAGCAAGAGATAGAGGTATTAAAGTGATTATAGCTGGTGCAGGGGGAGCAGCGCACCTTCCTGGAATGGTTGCATCCCTGACTTCATTGCCTGTTATAGGTGTTCCAATTAAAACATCAACACTTAGCGGTGTAGATTCTTTGTATTCCATAGTACAAATGCCTGCAGGAATACCAGTTGCAACCGTTGCTATAAATGCAGGAGAAAACGCAGGAATATTAGCTGCACGTATATTGGGTGCTTTTGATTCGGATATCGGAAAAAAGGTCATAGAATATTCTGAAAACCTTAAAGATTTAGTACTTGCAAAAGCCGAAAAGCTTGAAGAGCTTGGAGCATATGAATATCTTTCGGGTATGTAGGGTTAAAAATCAGGTTTTTGTTAAAATGTCAAACTATGTGAACCAAATTTAAATTTACCAAAGAGAAGTTTTCTTGATAACTATTAAGTTAAACAACTCTATAAATGACAGGCTCTAAAAGCCTACTTAGGGTATAAAATACTTTGAGTAGGTTTTTTTGTGCTTTTCTAATCAAGGGAGTGTTCCTGTTAAGTTTATTAAGATCTTGTCATCGCATTACAGTTATTCAACTTTATACAAGTACTTACAAGCACTTTTTCATTTAATTAAAGCTGAATTGCCTATGGGTCGCTTCTTCTTTTGGTTCTCTATCAAAGCAACCCGCTATACTGGAACACGCTATAATTCTAATATTGCTAACTCTTGCATAAAATTTATTGGGGGATATATAGATGTTAAAGAAAATAAGAGGTCAAATAGCCAAACTGACCGAGCTTCCCAAAGAAGTCATTTTAAACCTTCCTCTTATTGCGATCACAGGCAACAAAAGCCTAACTATAGAAAACTATAAGGGAATACTTGAATATGACGAGGAAGCCATCAGAATTAGCACGGCAAGCGGAATAATAAAAGTGACGGGAAGAAAGCTGATCCTAAACGAAATAAACACCGAGGCAATTCAAATAACAGGATTCATTCTTTCAGTGGAATTTCCTAGGTAAAACATATGGCAGATTGCCGGAAAATTTACGCTGATTCACGGATTTCATTAAACGCGAATCAGTATACATAATGAGGTATTGCAAATGTTTGAGCAATTGTGGAATTATTTCAAAGGATATGTTATGATAAATGTAAGTGGTTTTTCTGTTGAACGCTTTATGAACATGGCGTCTTTCAGAAAAATTCATATGTGGGACGTTATTCATGAAGGTGGTATCGTCTCCATGAAAATTAAAGCAAAAGATATCTTGAAATTAAAAGATTGTGCAAAGAAAACCGGCTGTAAAATAAAGATTGTAAAAAAAGAAGGCATACCATTTATTAAACATAGATACAGAAAAAGAAAAGTTCTCTTATTAGGCGGAGCTATTTTTGTACTGTCTCTTTATTTTATGTCAACTTTTGTGTGGCTGGTGGAAATAGAAGGTAATGCAAGAATTCCAAAAGAATCATTGATGATTTTTTGCGAGGAGCTGGGAATAAAACCGGGTGTCTTTAAATTTACTATCGACACAAAGAAATGCGCTGATAAATTTATTGAACAGTTTGCAGACTTGTCGTGGATTGCCATAAATATAAATGGTACTAAAGTTAAAATAGACCTGGTGGAGACGATTAAAAAACCCGAACTAATTGATAAAGCAAGTCCTTGTGATATTGTTGCTAAAACAGATGCACTGATAACGGATGTGGTTGTTATCAATGGTACACCTGTTATTAAACCTAAGAATGTTGTAAGAAAAGGAGATTTGCTTGTAAGCGGAAAACTTGAAATTAAAGATGACCAACAGGTTTTGGGATATAGATATATTCATGCAAAAGCAGAGGTATATGGAAAGGTTTGGTATGAGATTAAGCTTTCGGAGCCTCTTGAATATATTGAAAAAATTTATACAGGACAGAAAAAAAAGAAGTATGCTGTTGAATTTTTTGGCAATGAGATCAATTTCTTTTTAGATAATAAACCCTATAAAGAGTTTGATAAAATAACCCTTAGCAATAGACTTGAGTTTGGAGATGATATTGCTCTGCCCATTGTGTTTACAACCTATGAATTTAGGGAATATGTAAAAGAAAAGAAAAAACGTACGTATAGCGAAGCAGTTGACATATTAAACAGAAAAATTGATGACATAATTAATAAAAAACTTGAAGTTCCCGGCGAAGAAGTTATAATTATGGATAAGAATGTTTTATTTTCTTCCCAGGAAATGTCAAAGGATAAGGTTGAAGTTAAGGCAATTGTAGCGTCTGTTGAAAGAATAGATGTTGAAAAAGCAGTTTCGGAATCAGAAATAATACAAATGCCTGAATTTGCACCTAAAAATAATGAGGATAATGTTAATACAGCTAATTCAATTTAAAATCGGTTGTAGGAAACTTGTTTGTGTAAAATGATTATCAATGGAATTAAGCTTCCTGCAACACGAGCGTAGCGAATGGACAGAGCGCGAGTTTCTGTTCGATTCTAGTCGAAACAGCTATAAAGAAACACAGCAACAAATAATGTCAGTTCGGGAGGTATATTGTTGACACAACGTTTTGAATCCGTTATAGATACAGACAATGGACATATTATAAATGTATTTGGTCACTATGACTTTAATATTAAATTAATAGAAAAAGCCTTTAACGTAACCATCGTAAATAGGGATAACAACGTAAAAATCATGGGAACAAAAAGGGATGCGGAAAAAGCCGGAAAAGTTATATCATCTCTTATTGAATTGTCCTTGAAAAAAGAAGAGATCACTGAACAAAAGGTTAATTACGTTATTCAAAGTGCGGTTGATGAGGATAAAGAATTTAATAATATAAGTGATATTTATGATGATCATGTATGCACTGCTTTTAACGGCAAAAAAATTGCCCCAAGAACCCTTGGACAAAAAAAGTATGTTGACATGATAAAAAATGACACAGTGATTTTCTGTGTTGGTCCTGCTGGAACAGGAAAGACTTATTTAGCAATGGCAATGGCTGTAAAGGCCTTTAAAAATAACGAAGTTCAACGCATTATATTAACCAGACCTGCAATAGAAGCAGGTGAAAAGCTTGGTTTTTTGCCTGGTGATTTACAGCAGAAGGTAGATCCCTATCTAAGACCTCTTTATGATGCACTTCATGAAATTATGGGTACTGATGCTTTTGTAAAGAACATGGAAAAGGGCGCTATAGAGGTTGCGCCTTTGGCGTACATGAGAGGAAGGACTCTTGATAATTGTTTTATAGTCCTTGACGAAGCACAAAACACTACACCGCCGCAGATGAAAATGTTTCTAACAAGGATAGGTTTTGGCTCAAAAGCGGTTATAACAGGAGACAGTACACAAGTGGACTTACCTGACAAAACTAAATCAGGCCTTGTTGAAGCCACAAAAATCTTAGACGGAATCGACAAAATTGGTATTTCTTATCTTACTAACAAAGATGTTGTAAGACATCCCCTGGTACAAAAAATCGTGCTAGCATACGAACAACATGAAAAAAGACGAAGCAAGCGAAGAAACTAAGATTGATTCTAGGTAGAGATTATTTTTGGGGTGAAGATCATTGCGTAACAAAGGACAAGCCAAAAGAAGAAAAACCATATATAATAGAGTATTGGTGTTGGCTGCTTTTTTAGTGACGATTTTTTGTTTGCTTTCGGGAAATTATATAAAAGAGAGCTACGATATTTCCGTGGATAAGGTGTCCACCAAGAAATTTATCGCACCAAGAGATATTGTGGATACAGTAGCAACTCAAAGGAAAATTGATGCAGCAAGAGATAGTGTTACCCCTTTATACACAAACGACTCTGGCGTTTTAGATAAGGTAAACGGCAAAATAAAGAATTTTTTTAATGAGCTGGATACATTGCTAAATAATCCGTTATATGTGGGCGGAATTATTAATAATTTCATTGAAAATGCAGATGATCAGTCAAGTTCAGATTTGCAAAATATAATGAATAAAGCCCAGGAAAATGCATACAAGAGCTTATCGTATGAGAGCAAGTCTTCATTAAAAAAAGGACTCATTAGAATTACTACTGAACTGTTTGCCGAAGGCGTAAAAGACGATGGCGATCCAAGAAGCCTGTTGTACTTAAGGGAGCTCATAAGCAAAGAAGAATGGAGCCAAGACATTAAGGATCTGTCATATTCAGTTATTACTTATTATCTTGAGCCTAACATGATTGTTGACATAGAAGCAACAGAGGCAGCAAAGAGCAATAAAGCATCTGAAGTTTCTCCGGTAATGATTATTAAGAACCAGAAAATTGTTGACGAAGGCGAAATTATAACAGAAGAAATCTATGAAGTTCTAAATGCTCTTGGGTTCATTGATCAACAAAGCAAAGAGGATATTATTCCTATCTTTGGAACTATAATACTTGTTGTATTAGCAATTGCTGCAACTTTGGCATATATGATTATATTTTATAAGAAGATTTTTCAAGACAAAAAGGAAGCATTTATTCTTTGCTTGCTTTATTGTGCTTCAATAATTTTTGTCAGGCTGTTTGATTCCATGACTTTTTATCTAATCCCTCTGCCTATGATCGTAATATTAGCCTCAATTCTTGTTGAAAGCCGATTTGCAATTGCTACTAACACGGCGGTTGTTTTGGTAAGCGCATTAATTTACAACGGCGGAATAGACTTTATAATTTTTTTCTATATAATAGGTACGGTTTCTGCTCTTTCAGCAAGATATCTCTTTGAAAGGTCTAAAATAGTTTATGTTGGACTATTAATAGGTGTTGTTGGTGCAATTTCAGCCGCTGCATGCACGCTAATGTTTGAGAAATCAGTAACTTATTCCCTTGTAATTAATCCAATGACAGCATTTGCTAACGGTGTTTTCTCTTTGATTTTTGCCCTTGGAAGCCTGCCTGTTTGGGAGGCGTTGTTTGATGTTGTGACGCCGGTTAAGCTTGCAGACCTAACAAACCCTAATAAGACACTTCTTAGAAAACTATCACTTGAAGCCCCTGGAACTTATCACCACAGCCTAATTGTTGCAAATCTAGCCGAAATAGCTGCACTTGATATTAACGCAAATTCTGCCCTTGCAAGAGTGGGAGCTTATTATCATGATATTGGCAAGCTTAAATACCCTATTTATTTTTCGGAAAACCAAACCTCGGAAAATCCCCATGATTCTCTTGATCCATATGACAGTACGAAAGTAATAATGCAGCATGTAGAATATGGATTAGAGCTGGCTGATAATAATCATTTACCAAGACCTGTTAAGGATGCAATTGTGCAACACCATGGTACTACTGTTGCGAAGTATTTTTATACAAAGGCAGTTAATATTTATGGCAACGAAAACGTAAACGAGGATGACTTTAGATATAAGGGAACAATACCAAAATCTAAGGAATATGCGATTATAATGCTTGCAGATACTATAGAAGCTGCTGTCAGGAGCAAAGTTTCCTCAGGTGCGTCAATGGTGGAAGTTGAAGAGTTTATGAAGGTGTTGTTTAAGGAGAAGCTGGACAACGGACAACTTGATGACAGTTCCCTGACAATAAAAGAGATGGATACAATAAGAAAATCTTTTATGAAGGTTTTAAAGGGTATGTATCATGAAAGAGTTGCTTATCCTGAAAAAATAATGAACTCTAAGGAAATTGAAGAAAAAGAGGTCAAAGCTCAGGAGGATAATGATGAACGTGGAGATAACAAATAAAACGGATATTGATAATAAATATCTTATTCTTATAGAGAAGATTACTAAAGTTGCTTTGGAATATGAAAAGTTTACCGGTGATGGAGAAATATCCCTATCACTTGTTAACGATTCTCAGATACATGAACTTAATTTAAAGTACCGAAAAAAGGACTGTAAAACCGATGTGCTTTCCTTTAGGCTACAGGATTTTAGAGCCGGAGATTATATCAGTGTTTTGGAAAACGAATACATAATACTTGGAGATATCGTTATTTCAACACAAACAGCTATATCACAAGCAAAAGAATACGGTCACTCTTTGGATAGAGAACTTGCGTTTTTAACTGTACACGGTGTATTGCATCTTTTAGGCTATGACCACATGAATGATGAAGATGAAAAGGAAATGTTTTTAAAGCAAAACGAAATATTAAATTATGCGGGTATTTTTAGATGAATAAAAATAAAAATATTGTCACAAGCTTCAAGTATGCAATAATAGGTATACTGACTGCGCTTAAACAGGAAAAAAATTTAAGAATTCATTTTGTTGCAGGTATTCTTGCCATTTTTGCTTCATTTGCCTTTAATTTAGACAACAAATCTAAGGCTGGTGTTGTTATGATAACAGCGCTAGTTTTAGTAGCTGAACTGATTAATACAGCAATTGAAGCGATTGTTGACCTTGTTTGTGGTTCAGAGCTTAACCCTTATGGTAAGATTGCAAAAGATGTTGCTGCCGGTGCTGTCTTTATTAGTGCTTTATCAGCTGTTATTGTAGGTATACTTTTATTTTTTGCTTGATTATTCCATTATTACATCTTCTATCAATATTTGACTTTTATCGAGCATTTTTGTATAATGCATAATAGATTTAGAAATGGTAGGTTGTTTTATGGTTGAATGTGACAATACCAGTATTAAAAATCTTAGTATTATCCCTTTAATGGGAGGAACTTTTAACCCAATTCATATGGGTCATTTAGCTTGTGCTGAAGCGGTAAGATGTAAATTTGGGTTTGAAAAAATAGTTTTTATGCCATCGGGTACGCCCCCTCATAAACCCCCTACGGTTTTAGAGGCTGAACACAGATACGAAATGACTAGGCTTGCTATAATGGATAATCCTAATTTTATTATATCAGACTTGGAAATTAATAGAACCGGGAATACTTTTACTATTGATACAATAAAGGAAATTAAAAAGATTGCTGCCGACAGCGAAATTTACTTTATAACGGGAGCAGATACTGTCTTTGAAATTGAGACATGGAAGGATGTTGATGAACTTTTTACTCTATGCCATTTTATTGCAATAACAAGACCGGGGTATGACAAAAGTGCATTGGAAAAAGAAACTGAAATCCTAATGAGAAAATACTGCAGCGCAATTCAATTAATGGAAGTGCCGTCTTTGGATATATCGTCTTCGAATATAAGATCAAAAATTCAAGAGGGTCAATCCATTAAGTATTTAGTGCCTGAACCTGTTTACGATTATATAAATGAGCATGGACTGTATCAGTAGTTAAGTAGACGAAAAAGGGTGAAATTATGTTAACGCTTGAGCAGATGTGCGAAAAACTGCGGTCCTCTTTAAGCATCAAAAGATATATACACACTTTAGGTGTGATGGAAGAGGCGAAAAAACTCG
The DNA here is from genome assembly GCA_964611655.1 of uncultured Eubacteriales bacterium. Taxonomy (GTDB): domain Bacteria; phylum Bacillota; class Clostridia; order Lachnospirales; family CAZTAY01; genus CAZTAY01. Next base: position 45,236 of record CAZTAY010000001.1, on the reverse strand, counting down.
CTAGAGTCTATGGCGTGTCTGAGGAAAAAGCGGAAATTGCGGGATTACTTCATGATTGTGCTAAAGATTATCCCAATCAATTAAAAATTAACTTATGTAAAGAATACCACGTTAAATTAGACGATTTTTTACTTAACCAGCCGGAATTGATCCATAGCTTTTTAGGGGCGGAGGTTGCAAAAAGGGTTTATCAGGTTCAAGATTCAGAGATCCTAAATTCAATAAAATATCATACAACGGGTAAACCGGATATGTCGGCACTTGAAAAAATCATTTATGTTGCAGACGGAATTGAGCCAAACAGGAAGGATACTGAATTTATAAAAAATATAAGGGAATTGGCATACGAAGATTTGGACAAGGCTTTTTCATGTATGCTAAAGGATACCATAAGGCATTTAAAAAAGAGGCGCATTAATATATATTACTTAACTGTTGAGGCGCTGGAGTATATGAAAAAACAGGAGGCGATTTGTTGAATAATGAATTAATGGGTAATAATGGTAATGAGCTTACTGCGCTGGAGCTTGCAAAATTAGTATATGATAAACTTGATGACAAAATGGCACAAGACATCAAGGTTTTGGACATAAGTAGTTTATCTCCCATAGCAGACATTTTCATAGTGGCAACAGGTAACAATCCTCCCCACATGAAAACCTTAATTGATGAATCAGTGTTTATACTAAAAGAAAAAAATGTTTTGCCAAAAGGACTAGAAGGCTATCAAAGTGCTAGATGGATTCTAGTTGATTTTGGCAGGATAGTGTTACATATTTTCTCAAAAGAGGATCGGGAGTTTTACGATATGGAACACATTTGGGCGGACGCTAAAGAGATTGACTTTGCTTAGATACTAGATTAACCATTTTAAGATTTATTCTTTTAATGGTTAATTTTTTGTAGGTTTGAAATATTATAGTTTATAAATGATTGTATCATAATCAACGAGCTTAATAATCAATACTATATAGCGGCTTATTTTATGTATAGCTTTGTCAGTCACCATACCTTTTAGCATGGCTCATTCTCTTACTTGATCTATGAAAAAGTATTAGCCGCCAATTGTACTGTTTAAAAGTCTATGACTATTAAAGAAGGTGTTGGAGTTTGAAAGGCATTATATTGGCTGGAGGACGGGGCACAAGGCTCTACCCGTCTACCATTGCTGTTTCAAAGCATCTGCTTACGATTTACGATAAACCTATGATATATTATCCAATATCTACTTTGATGCTAGCGGGCATAAGAGATATTCTGATTATTACAACCCCGGATGACATTTCGCTTTATCAAAAACTTCTAGGTGACGGTGATAGATTGGGATTAAAATTCTCGTATAAATCTCAATTATCGCCCCGTGGAATTGCGGATGCATTTATAATAGGCGAAGAGTTTATAGGAAATGCCAATGTTTGCCTCGCTCTTGGAGATAATATCTTTCATGGACATAGATTGATGGAGATTTTGCAAAATGCAGCACAGCTAAACGACGGTTGCTTAATTTTTGGATATCATGTATCTAATCCATCCAAATTTGGAATACTAAATTTTGACAATCAAATGAACGTTATCTCAATTGAAGAAAAACCCAGAATGCCAAAATCAAATTATGCAATACCTGGGCTTTATTTTTACGATAACGAAGTTGTAGAAATTGCAAAGAAAGTTAAAGTTTCAGAAAGAGGAGAATTAGAAATATCTGATCTAAATTCAGAATATTTGAAACTAGGAAAACTTAAGGTAAGACTATTAGAACGTGGAATTGCTTGGCTTGATACAGGAACTCACAAATCTATGTTAAAGGCATCAAATTATATAGAATCACTTCAGACCAGACAAGGTTTGTATATATGCTGTATTGAAGAAATAGCATTCAGGATGGGCTATATAGATGCAGATCAGCTTAGAAAGCTTGGTGAGAGCTTAATTACAACTGATTACGGGAAGTATTTATTTCAAATTGCAAATACCGCTAAGGATTGAAAAGAATGAAAACTTATCTTATAACCGGTGGTGCAGGTTTTATAGGCTCAAACTTTATTAAATACCTGCTTGAGAAATATAATGAAATTAAGGTAATTACTATAGATAATTTAACATATGCAGGCAACATAAATAATTTAAGTTTTGCTAATAACGATAATAGGCATTTATTTGTCTGTGGAGATATATGCGATGAGTCTTTAGTCTTAAAGCTACTTACTACATACAATATCGACTGTATTGTAAACTTTGCCGCTGAAAGTCATGTGGATAGAAGTATTTTAAGCCCTGATTTGTTTATAAGAACGAATATCTCGGGAACATACAACCTTTTAAATTGCGCAAAAAAGGCTTGGAGCGTAGATGATGATGTTTATAAGGACGGAGTAAAGTTCATTCAAATTTCAACTGATGAAGTATATGGTTCATTAGGTGAAGAAGGCTGTTTTTATGAAACATCCCTGATTGAACCCCATAGCCCTTATGCAGCAAGTAAAGCTTCGGCTGATCTAATAGTAAAATCATATTTTGACACTTACAAATTACCTGCTAATATAACCAGATGCTCAAACAATTATGGCCCCAATCAGCATGATGAAAAATTAATTCCTGTATTAATCAAAAATGCACTGTACGGCAGGAATATCCCTATATATGGAGATGGTTTACAGATCAGGGACTGGATATATGTAATGGATCATTGCAAGGCCATTGATTTAGTGATTGAAAAGGGTAAGATTGGAGAAATATATAATGTAGGAAGTAATAACGAAAGAACTAATATTGAACTGGCTAAATATATTATTAATTTCTTGAATAAAAACGTAAACTGTTTAATCACCAATGAGCTAATTAAACATGTTCCCGATAGAAAAGGTCATGACAGGCGTTATGCAATAGATGCAAATAAAATTAGAACAGAATTAGGATGGGAGCCTGAAACTGATTTCGAATCGGGAATTATAAGCACTATACAGTGGTATATGCAGAAATATAATTATATTACGAACTAGGGCACAGTGGTGTTTGTGCACCGTTAATTTATTTCTTGCTCTAAAAAATCGAATTCCGGTGTTGAAAAAAATTCACCCAAAGTTATCTCAAGTCCGTCACAAAGCTTTTTTATTGTGACAATACCGGGATTTTTACTTTTTCCATAAAGAATATTTTTAAGAGTTGAAGGGGGAATAGCTGCCAGATTAGCTAGTTTGTTTAAAGAAATATCCTTTTTTTCACATAATTGTTGAAACCTATTTGCAACAGCAATTCGAGTACTCATTTTTTGCTCCTTTCAACCAGATTATACTTAGTCTATCTAAAAGGCTTGAAAATTATAGGCTATATATGCTACTGTATAGTCTATATATAGCCTGAAGGGAGAAAAATATGAGTATAAAAACGTGTTGTGTAACAGGACATCGTAACGTACCAACGAAAAAAGTTGAATATGTTACCGTTAAGTTGGAGCAAGAAATTATGAGAGCTATAGAAGGCGGATATACACGCTTCATTAGCGGATTTGCAGCAGGAACAGATTTATTATTTTCTGAAATTATTGTAGAGCTAAAAGACAAATATCCAATTATACTAGAAGCGGCAATTCCATATTCCAAACGATTAAAAACGCCTGACAAAATGTTTCAAAAACTTATCAAGTATTGTAATAAGATTGTTATCCACTGCGACGCTTATTCAAAAGATTGCTATATAAAGCGAAATCGCTACATGGTAGAACAATCGGAACTTGTTATAGCGGTCTGGGACGGAAGGCACACTGGAGGAACAGCGGCAACAATAAGTCATGCCAAGAGATTTAACAAAAATCTTAGATTAATTCAAATATAATATTCAATTAAAGCGATGAATAGAAAGGTTAAATGTTCAAAACCCAAGGATCGCATAACCTGATTAAATGTTTTTGGCTAGATTAGATGTATTTACTATATGGTTCACGTACAGGTAAAAGTCCTTGTTAGTGAACCTGTTTAACATATTTGAAGGGAATGGGACATGAAAAACTTTAAAGACTTTCTAATTAAAATAACTCTTCCTATTACAACCATTCTACTTTTAACTTTATGTTTGCTTCTATTTGAAGCTCTAAATAAAGAAAAACTTTTTAATGACTTAAGTTTAAATGTGACACAAGAGTCTATAGATGCCATTGAAACTAGATTAAGTAGTTTGGAATACAAGCTTTTTCCGGAATCAAGTTTTTTAGAGAGTAAAGCTTGCACATTCGGGAACTTTGATGCTAAAAATTATACCATTCCAATTACCTTGTCATTTACACCTAAAACTAATTTTAATAATTCCATAATAGCTCTCTTGCATTGCAATGGAGAAAACATTCCTCTTGAACTAGAACAAGGTGCTTTTATTGCAAAATACGAAACCTCAATCTTTAGAGTTCAAAACATATCCGCTATTACCTTTATTGATGGTGAAACTTCTCATACAGAAAGGCTTAATTGGAATATTGAACCTGCTTCTGAAGTTGTGCCAAATGTTTTTTCTTATTTTACTGGTTCGATTGGACCCATAGAAAACAAGGGTTTGGAGTATTCTTTAACGTTACATTTTTATGTTCTTAGTTTTCCTTCTCAATGGGGGCAAATAAAAGAACTTAATTTAATTAAGAAACTAAATAATACTATACAGGAAACTCAACCTATTAATTTCTCTAATATTAATTTATTTAATACTGGTAACCTTACTATTGAGAAGTCAATAAGCGGAAAGGTTCTAAAAGATGATACGTTAGAGTTGATTATAGAGATGGTGGATAATAATGGTCTAAGTTATCAGTGCGTTCAAAGACTGGTTGGTGATAGTACGGAAGATAATTGGAACCCATCTAAGGAAGTAAGAGTTTTTAATAAAGACAAAGAACTGCTTTATGTATATAAAGATTCTAATATAGAAGTGCCATAAAAAATGATCGTCCGTGTCAGTTCTTTTTGAATTTCTATACACATTTGAATAAGTAAAAGAATAGAAAATTATATAAATTATCATCTAAAAATAAAACTAGTTTCAAGACTGTTAACGAAGCTGAATGCATTTAATACTTCAATAAAACTTGCAATTTATAATATTGCAATAAAACAGATTTTTTAATTGACATACAGATCTTTTTATGTTAATCTAACTCCAAAGGACGTATGTCTTTTTTTATTGGCATTATGCGGCTACTCTTTTGTTTACATAAGTTATGCTGCATTGCCTTATTATTGCTTATCAAGCGGGGATTAAGGGTAGCGAAAGAGGTGTAAAAATTGAGGACAAAAATAACACTGGCTTGTACGGATTGCAAACAAAGAAATTACAACTCAACAAAAGAAAAGAAGAACCATCCGGACAGAATGGAAATGAAGAAATACTGTAAATTCTGCAACAAGCACACACTCCACAGAGAAACGAAATAAAAAGGATGTGGTATTTTGGACAATTCCAAAAGCGAAAAGAAAAGCTTTAAGGAAACTGCAAGGGAATATAGAGCAGAATTTGGAAGAATTACTTGGCCATCAAGAAAAGAATTGTACAAACACACCATTACGGTTATTTTTACCACCATTTTATTAGGCGCAGCCATTTCAGTTTCTGATTTCTGTTTTGAGTTTGTTATAACCAATCTCATGAATATTTTCTAAATTAAACATGTTTAACTTTATTACTAATTTCTATGTTTGAAATTAGTATCAGTAAATTGAAGCAGGTTCTTAAAGGATGATTGTATGGCTGAAGAGTCAAAATGGTACGTTGTGCATACGTATTCCGGATATGAAAATAAAGTAAAAGCGAATATCGAAAAGATTATCGAAAACCGAAACATGAAGGATTCGATATACGAAGTCGTTGTGCCGATGCTGGATTCAGTGGAACTTAAAAACGGAAAGAAAAAGACTGTTCAGCGTAAAATTTTCCCGGGATATGTTTTAATTAAGATGCACATGAATGATGACACTTGGTATGTTGTAAGAAACACAAGGGGCGTTACAAGCTTTGTAGGCCCCGGCTCAAAACCCGTGCCTCTTTCTGATGATGAAGTTAGAGCAATGGGCATTGAGATTGACGAACCGATGCTTGATATTGGAATTGATGAGGCAGTCAAGGTAATTGGCGGTCCTTTTGAAAATTCTATTGGTATCGTCAAAGAAGTAAACGCTCATAAGAAAAGCGTTACGGTTATGTTGTCAATATTTGGTCGTGAAACGCCTGTTGAAATTTCATTTACCCAAATTCAAAAAATGTAAAGGCGTTTTGTGGGAGGGAAAATCCCGTTAAATACCACTTTGAGGAGGAACAGAAATGGCAAAAAAGGTAACAGCTTATATTAAATTGCAAATTCCTGCTGGTAAAGCAACTCCAGCGCCACCTGTAGGTCCGGCTTTAGGTCAGCACGGAGTTAATATTATGGGATTTTGCAAGGAATATAACGAAAGAACGGCAAGTCAAGCTGGTCTTGTAATCCCCGTTGTAATAACAGTATATCAAGACAGAACATTCAGTTTTATTACTAAAACTCCGCCGGCGGCAGTTTTGCTTAAAAAAGCTTGTAAAATTGAATCGGGTTCAGGTGTCCCCAATAAAACAAAGGTTGCTACGATTTCCATGGATGAAGTCAGAAAAATAGCTGAAACAAAAATGCCTGACCTAAATGCGGCGTCTATTGAATCTGCTATGAGTATGATAAAAGGTACAGCTAGAAGTATGGGCATTGTAGTATCTGAATAGTCGGCGCTGTGGGAGGGGTTTTCTCCCGATAATACCACATGAGGAGGATAAGAATTGAAAAGAGGAAAGAATTACAAAGAAAAATCAAAGCTGATTCAAAACAGCGTTTTATATGATGTTGCAGATGCGGTTGACTTAGTTCAAAAGACTTCTTTTGCAAAGTTTGATGAAACTGTTGAAGCACATATCCGCTTAGGTGTTGACTCAAGACACGCGGATCAACAGGTTAGAGGTGCTATCGTTCTTCCTCACGGAACCGGTAAAACCCTTAGAGTATTGGTTTTTGCTAAAGGCGAAAAGGCAACAGAAGCTGAAGCAGCCGGTGCAGACCATGTTGGAGCAGAAGAACTTATTCCAAGAATCCAAAACGATAACTGGTTTGATTTTGATGTAACTGTTGCAACCCCTGACATGATGGGTGTTGTTGGACGTCTTGGTAAGGTTTTAGGTCCTAAAGGTTTAATGCCAAACCCTAAAGCAGGTACGGTTACCGTTGACGTTACAAAAGCTATTAAAGATATTAAGGCTGGTAAGATCGAATACAGACTTGATAAAACTAATATTATCCACGTGCCAATAGGTAAGGTTTCTTTCGGCACTGATAAATTAAAAGAAAACTTTGATGCCCTAATTGGAGCGGTTATTAAAGCTAAACCATCTGCTGCAAAAGGACAATACTTAAAGAGCATTTCCATCAGCTCAACTATGGGACCTGGAATCAAAATTAACACTGCTAAGGTTTCTGAATAATTGTATTGACACAAGTCCTTATTTGTTGTAGAATTACATTCGTTCGCAATAATAAAATTGAATAACCACCTAAGACAGTTGGTGCTTTGCGTAAAAGGAACATTCCTGCCAACCGAGGTTATTGATATTGGATTTTGTATACCCTCATGTCTTGTTTTGATATGAGGGTTTATTATTTGATACGGAGGTGAAAACGTGCCAAACATCGATTCCAAAAAACTAATCGTGGATGAAATCAAAGAAAAGGTTTCAAGAGCTACATCAGTTGTTTTAGTTGACCCTAGAGGACTTACTGTTGCTCAAGACACTGCTCTTAGAAAAAGCCTTAGAGAAATAGGCGTTGATTACAAAGTATATAAAAACAGGCTTATGAGACTTGGTTTTGAAGGCTCTGATTTTGCAAAACTTGATGAATACCTTGAAGGTCCAAGCGCTGCTGCTTTCTGTTATGATGACCCAACTGCTGCTGCAAGGGTAATTAGCAAGATTGCTAAAGATGTTAAACTCTTAGAGTTTAAAGCAGGGGTTATTGAAAACAACGTATATAATGCAGAAGAAGTCCAAGCAATTGCTAATATTCCATCAAGAGAAGAACTTCTTTCAAAACTTCTTGGAAGCTTCAAATCACCTATGTCTTCATTTGCAAGAATTATTCAAGCAATTGCTGACAAAGAAGGCGCTCCAAGCGCAGAATAATTAAATTAAAATAATATAAAACGGAGGAAATTTAAAATGGCAAAGTTATCCATAGATGAAATCATCGAAGCTATCAAAGAGCTTACCGTGATTGAACTTAATGATCTTGTTAAAAAAGCAGAAGAAGAGTTTGGTGTTTCTGCTGCTGCTGGTATGGTAGTTGCTGCTGCTGGCCCTGCTGCAGGTGCTGAAGCTGCTGAAGAAAAAACAGAATTTGATCTCGAACTTTCAGACGTTGGCGCTGAAAAAATCAAGGTTATCAAGGTTGTTAGAGAAGTTACAGGCCTTGGTCTTAAAGAAGCAAAAGAAATCGTTGATGGCGCTCCTAAAGTATTCAAAGAAGGCGCAAGCAAAGAAGAAGCTGACTCAATCAAAGCTAAGTTTGAAGAAGTTGGCGCAAAAATTACACTTAAGTAATTTAACCGAACATATGCAGGCTGTTGGGATGTCCACAGCCTGTTTTTTATTGATTAAATACGTACATGGGTGTAGAGCCTGCCATGACTCTAAAACCGAATTTTTCATATAAAGTTACGTTTTTAACATCATCTGGTATTATAATCAAATAAAGAAAGTCTTTGTATTTTTCCTTGATACAATTGATTAAATGCGCAGCGATCCCATGTCTTTGATATTCAGGATGTACCAATAAGTAATGTACATAAGCGGTCATTTCTCCATCATCTATTGCATTAATAAGAGCCACTAATTTGCCGTTATCCCACGCAGAAATAACAGTAGAGGAACCTGAAATGGCTTTTTGTAATCTTTCAGGATGGTTTGCTGATAACCAATTTACAGATTTAAATAGTTTATAAAGTTCCTGAATTTCAAATGATTTAGATTCTCTGTATTGAATGTTCAAATAAAGTACCTCCATTCTAAATCTTTTTTTTATTGTTTTTTGAAAGACCCAAAATATAATCGGTACTGGTGTTATAAAATTCAGCCAGTTTTATAATAAGTCTGGTAGGAATTTCACGTTTATCCGTCTCATAGTTGCTGTATACAATTGCCTATATATCCAGTCCCTCAAAGAAATCATCATATGAGCAAATAAATATCTTTTTTAAGGCGACAATTTCACTGACACAGATATTTAGTTTATTAATCTCATATCTTGAATAAACACTTCTGGATATCTCAAACCCCAGTAGTTGCAGCCTGGCTACCACCTGTTCTTGAGTTAATCCACAATTTCTACGTAAATTACGAATATTTCCGCCTATGTTCATATCAGGCCTAAATTTTTGCATAGACTTCACCAACGTTAAGAATTTTGTTTGTTTTCATTTGCTCTAATAGTTTTTGAAAGACCTAAAATATAATCAGTGCTTGTATTGTAAAAAACAGCAAGTTTTACAACGAATCTAGTTGGAATTTCCCGTTTGCCTGTTTCATAATTGCTGTAAACTCTTTGATCTATACCTAAAATTTCTGCAACTTCTTTTTGTGTCAGCTCGTTATCCTCTCTAAGATCTCTTAATCTTCTATAATACATGTAATTCACCTCACTACATATTAATTTACTACTGCATGATAGTATTGACTGTACTATCAAATAGTAGTAAAATAAATGAGGTCTTGATTTTATTCAAATTTGGATAGAATTCTAATGAATTGTGAAAACATTTTCTGCATATATTGTGAAAATAAAAATTGCATACTAAACAATGTAAGTTTGTCCATTGGAGGAGTTTGTGCCGACTGCATTTATGTAGAACTAAATGAAGACCAACTAATTGACTTACGCGAAAAAGTCCTAAAACGCCATAACAATGAATGAACTAATGAGTAAATTTTAAAGTCATATTCGAAACTCACAAGCATATATTAAAAAGAGGACAAACCAAAAGAAAAAATAATGGGGTGAAAACAAATGAAAAAATTAATGTTAGATTTCGCCGTCTTTTTTTTAATTTCATTAACAGTAGCTGGTTGTGGTTTTCTAAAAAAAGAAGGCAAAACAGAGCAGTCTGGCAACAAAAACAACGAAACAATTGTTATTGAAAACTTGGATGAATACAAAAACTTAGACGAAAAGCCTGTTACAAGAGCAGTGGCGGCTAAAATGTTATCAATTGGATTTACTAAGGAAACGGATTTTCTGTCGTTTTCTGATGCAAAAAAGTTCAAAGATGTTTCAGAAAGTGCATGGTATAGGGATTTTGTTAACTGTGCTGTGTCATATGGATTTATGTCAGGGTTTGATGAAAATTTTAGACCGGAAGATTATTTGACAATTTATGAAGCACAACAACTAATGGACAGGCTATATAAAAATAATTCTATTAAAATAAAGATAACAGATGAAAATAAAAATTTACCTGTTTCTTATGCATTATGGCAAGACCTTTTGGAAAAAGTTATGGATAAAATGCGGGGCGGAAAAAGCCTTGAGGAATATTTTGGTATAGAAAACAAAGAAGTTATACCTCTTGCAACCTCAGCTAATACAAATTCATTGTCTGACGGTGTTATGATCACAGACAAGGGAATTATTTATTGTAGCGGTTTTGATATGGACAAGTATATAGACAAAAAGATTTTAGTTCAAACAAGAGGTAGCCAATTATTTGGTATTTTAAATGAAAACAACTTAGAAACACCACTTATTGAAAATGCTTATATAGTTGGAGCATCAGAGGGAAAAATTAAAATATTTGTGCAGGGTGCTTTAAGGACATATCCATTTAATGGAACGTTGCAAGAAGGTGTTAAGGTTGCAAGTATACAAATTAAGGATGGTATTGTTATGGAATTAACACCTGTGACTGATATAAAAACAGGTGAAGTCAAGAGAAATTTACATACTTCTCTAGAAGTGGATGGTTTGGGACTAATAAAACTGAAACAGGATGCAAACATATATGGACTATATGGTTCAAAAGTGAGTGTTAAAGAATCTGGCGACATTCTTGTTGGAATGAAGGACGCTGATTTTTATATAAATAAAGGTGAAATTGCAGCGGTTGTAATAAATAATAAACCAAAGATCGAAGAAATAAGGGTTGCTCTTAATAATACAGGTTACAAATCTTTGTTTCATTCAAAAATCGAATTGACCTGTGATAAAGGTTTTAATATCAAAACAGAAAAAGATGAGATACAATATGCACCAGGTCAAGTGCTAAAAATTGATGAACAAAATAATGATACATTGTTTGATTCTTTGAGGATTAAGATTACTCCTGCAGAAGGCGGTTTGCTTAGTATTAACAGTATTAAAAGGGGAGAGAGGAAAGCGCCTTTGTATAGGGGAACAATAGAAATTGCCAAGGCTCAAAAAGTATATACAATAACTAACGTTCTGCCTTTTGAAGAATATTTATACAGTGTTGTTTCGGCCCAGTCATTTGCTAATTCTAATCTAGAATCATTAAAAGCTCAGGCTATAGCATCAAGAAGTATAGCATATAATCAATACTACTTAAATTCTTTTAGCCCCTATGGAGGACATGTAGATGATTCACATTTATCCCAGCCATATGGGGAAAAAGATGAAAGAAAGGATGCTATAGAAGCTGTTGAGGCAACTAAAGGGGTCTGTCTTGTTTATGAAAATGAAGTGGCATCAGCTAACTACTTTCTTGCCTCTTGTGGGTTTACAGCAAGTTCAGGTGAATTATGGCAAGACAGACGAACGCTGAAATATCCTGCTAATTCTCCCAATTACTTAAAAGCAGCGCAATGGTTTAATTCAGAGGAAAAAGAATTTTTTGAGAATGAAGAAAAAGCCCTAATATTCTTTAAAAATCAAAATATCCTTTGTTGGGATAGCAAAAGTCCATGGTTCAGGTGGAATCTAAAACTTACATCGGAACAGCTGAAGAATTCTGTAAATAATAATTTACCCCAGAGACAAAAACTTGAGCCAAAGCTGGTGGAAATTAAGGATAAAGGCGGCAATGTGATTAAAGATGGGGTCAAAACTTTAGGTGATATAACAGGAGTTAAAATATTAAAAAGGGGAGGAGGAGGAAATGTTATGGAAATTGAAATAACAGGAACCACACATTCTGCTCTCATCAAAGGGGAAGCCAATATTAGGGCCATTTTAAAACCTTTTGAATACTCTAACGGAAAAGAACCGATTGTAGTAAATCTTGTAGGAAACCTAAAAGCTGAAAATTGTGAAGCCTTGCCAAGTTCTTTCTTTGCGCTTCAAGAAGAAAAGGATTCAACAGGAAAGCTTATTAACATAAGTCTGGCAGGTGGTGGAAACGGACATGGTACAGGACTTAGTCAAGAAGGCGCAAACGCAATGGCAATTGACGGTGTTGATTATATAGAGATTTTGAATAGATATTTTTCAGGATGTGAATTAAAGGTAATTAATAAAGAATAATTTAGGGGTTAATTCTAACTAGCTCTTTAAGGCGTGATCAGTAAATGCTGCCATTCCAGTAATGCATAAATAAAAATATGCTATTATGTTTCTAGGTATACAAAGACTAACAGAGGGATGGCGAATGCCACAGGGTCAGTTTTTTGTCTATGATTATGAGCATATAAATTATGTCGAAAGATTGCACTAGCTTTTAGTTGGAACACGCCCAATTTTTTATGCTTGCTTATGATTACATAAAGCTGATATAATATAGTTTAATAATCATCTAAGTTATGGTTCAAAAATGAAACAGATTCCACACAGTTTAAAGTATAAGTTTAATTTAAAGGAGGTAAATAAATGAAAGCACTGAAACGCAAACTAATCTCTATATTTGTTTTAATGTTCTGTATTATTCAGTTAAATGTAATTACTTTTGCAATGGAAAATATCAGTTTAAATTCAAGTGTTTCAGGGGTTTTTAACCTAGGAAATTCGCTACATGAATATTCTCTTGTTTTAGATAACCCTACGTCTGTTGGCTTTTATATGTTCGGTCAGTCAAGCCAATCTCCTACAGATATTGAATGGATTGTGTCAATTCAATCACTAGACGGTTATTTTTCAGAGTATTATCATAATTCCGATGAAAAAATAGCAAGGACAGTTGAATATCATCAGGGTGAAGCAGCATGGGAAAAGGCATCAGAAATTATGCCCGCAGGTAATTATACTGTTACAATTTCAGCTCCTGAATACATATTTGCCAACGAGTTTGACGGAGAAATGACACCAAATGGCTTGGAAATTACTTATTCATTTGAATTATTCGGACAAGTACAAGGTTCTCCACAGGCTTCTACAAACGACAGAACACCTCAATTGATAATTGACATGAATAACGGTATTTATACTGCATTTGGAACTCAGGTTAAACTTTCAAGCGGTACACCAAAACCATTCATTGATTCAAAGGGCAATACAATGATTCCTATCAGATTCTTAGAAGATCTAGCATTTGTAGGTTTTGTTGAATGGAGTCCTCAGAACAAGCAAATTAAGATTGATAATTTAGACAGATCTATAGTATTAACAGTTAACTCATCAACTGCATACATAAACGGAAAGGCAGAAACTCTTTATGATGCGTCAGGACGCTTGACAGCTCCTTATATGTATGGAGGAAGGGCTTATTTGCCTCTTAGAGCCATGTTTGTTACGGCGTTAGGCATTCCTTCACCAAATATTGAATATAACAACAAAATTATAACGGTTTATTAATGAATTAAGGTTGGAGTATAGGCTTGTTTTAAGGTCTACAAAATCCAACCTTTTTTTATTTGATCCGTGTCGGTTTTTGATGTAAAATAAAAGAAGAAAATAAAATTCGGGAGGCTTCGCGTTATGTTAAGATTTAAACTCATTGCCGTTCTTCTTTTAATTACATTGACATTTTTTGCCACATCAACAGTAGTTGCTGCAGAAATTTCTAGCGAATGGTCTAAGCCTTATATTGAAGCAGCAAAATCTATGCAATTAAAAATCTCTAATACAGACACTAACTTTAAATTACTCCTTACAAGGGGAGAACTTGCAGAATTGGCAATTGCAATTTATGAAGCTGCCGGAAGTGAGGTTGAAATTACAAAGGAAGATATTGAAGAACTTAAAGAACTATATGGCGACAAAAATCTTTCGGAGGGAATTTTAAAAGCAATAAAGTTTAAAATAATGTCAAGCACAAATACTTATAAAGAAAATGATAGTGATTTGCTTTTTTTTGCTCCTGAACAGCATGTAACAAGAGAACAGGCAACACTAGTATTATATAATATATATAAAAATTTTGACAAAGATAATGATAGAAAAGCTAATCCAACTATAAGTTTTAAGGATAAAAATAAGATATCGCCTTGGGCATTAGAAGCAGTAACAGAAATGACAGGCAAAGGCATTGTTAATGGCTCTAATAATTTATTTAATCCGAAAGTATATTGTAAACGCGAAGATATTTATGTAATGGTAATTAAATTGTTTGAAAGCATAAAAGGTATACAATTAGTAAAACTTTCTTCGCCACCAGAAACAATTGCTGAAGTAGATACGAAAACTGTTTTTAACGAAAATGACCTTAAGAAAAGCCTTTCATCACTTTCTTTTGCCAGCAACGATCAAGCCCTTTTAAGCATGACAAGAATTACGTTTAGTGTGTGGAAAGTTGATGGAAATGGTAATAAGATTACAGGAAGTCAATCCATTTTAGTACATAAAGATGTAGCACCGGACGTTTTGAAAATATTTGATGAAATTTATAAGGGTTCAGAAAAGTTCCCTATTAAAGCAGTTAGCGGTTATTCATGGCGAGGTGCCGGAAGCAAGTCATCTCATAATATTGGACTAGCTATTGACATAAACCCTGACGAAAATTATTTTATATCATCGTCAGGTGACATAAGAGCAGGAAAGTTCTGGAAGCCTGCAGAAAATCAATATTCAATTAAAGAAAATGGTGATGTTGTAAAAGCTTTTTCAAAATACGGCTGGTATTGGGGAGGTATAGGCTGGAATACAGGCAAAGACTATATGCATTTTTCTCTGACAGGAATTTAAATAATTGTTGATTCAATTTTCACAATTACACATTTATATAAAAAATGTAATTATATATTGTTTACTAACTAGAAATAGTGTTATAATAATATTAGTCTATTAACAGGGAAAGGAAGATATCAGATGCCGGGTAAAAGCAAACGGAACGAAATTTTGCTTGAAAGTGGGACAAATGAGCTAGAACTTTTGGAGTTTACTATTTCTGGAAATCATTTTGGTATCAATGTATCTAAAGTCGTTGAAATCCTTCAATACACGGAAGTGACCCCAATGCCAAATGCGAATCCGAATGTAGAAGGCATTTTTAAACCTAGAGATACGGTTATGACAGTTATTGACCTTCCAAAATTTATGGGGATTGAAGGAGAAAAAAATTCCGAACGGGACATTTTTATTATTACTAACTTTAATCAAGTAATTACGGCTTTTCATGTGCATACAGTAGAAGGTATACATAGAATTTCTTGGGATAAGATAGAGAAACCAAGTTCTTCTATATATGGCGGTCAAGATGGTCTTGCAACTGGGATTGCAAGATACGACGACAGACTTATTGCGATCATTGATTTTGAGAAAATTTTATATGAAATAAACCCCGAAACAGGTCTTGATATTTCTAAAATAAAGAAGCTTGATCAAAGAAAGAGAAATATAGCGCCTATAATCGTGATTGAAGATTCTAAATTGCTTATGAATATGATTAAAAGCTGTTTGGAAGAAGCTGGTTATGTTAATTTATCAACTTTCCAAAACGGAAAAGAAGCTTGGGATTTTTTACAGCATATCAAAGCAAGCGGTGATCCTCTTTTGGAACATGCCCATTGTATAATAACAGATATAGAGATGCCACAAATGGATGGCCATAGACTTTTAAAGCTCGTTAAAGATGATGAATTTCTTAAACCATTGCCCGTAATTGTCTTTTCTTCATTAATTACTGAAGAAATGAAAATCAAAGGCAGATCATTAGGAGCTACTGATCAAATAAGTAAACCTGATATAGGTAGGCTTGTTGAATCTATCGATAAAGCGGTACACGATTTTCATATTCATTAGTATTAAAATTTTATTTAAGGAAATTACAATTATCTGTAATTTCCTTGTTTTTTTTATTAATAATTTCAATATATTCTTTTTTTATTTTTTTTTTACATTAAGGTCATATTTTATGTAGTATAGAAGCATCCCAAAAAGGTTAATTTATAGATAAAGAATTCAATAAACTTTAAACAATTTAGCTATAAATTTAAACTTTTAGGATGTGTGTGTAATGTTTATCAAAGATTATTATCGGCGTAA
The DNA here is from genome assembly GCA_964611655.1 of uncultured Eubacteriales bacterium. GTDB lineage: Bacteria > Bacillota > Clostridia > Lachnospirales > CAZTAY01 > CAZTAY01. Next base: position 28,828 of record CAZTAY010000001.1, on the reverse strand, counting down.
AAAGCTGATTTTATTTTTGTTTTTTTTGTGCTCAATACTGTTTTTGACTAGTCCTATAATTTTATCACTAACGTTTCTTCCAGAAAAGATAAATATTATTGCTGGAAAAGAAGAACAACTTAGCTTCCATGCACCTGTTTTTGCTGCTTTTGAAGCAGATGAAAACACCATAAACGGCATTAAAATCAATCAGCAACCTATAAAAGATAATATTCATATTAACTTGAATAAAAACTTTACTATCTTATCCGAAAAAGAAGGTTCGGTTGATATGAACCTTTCATTATTCGGAGTTATTCCTCTTAAAAAAATGGTTGTTTCAGTTATGCCGGAAATGAATGTAATTCCTATGGGTGTAACAGTTGGTGTCAGGATAAATACAGATGGTATTATGGTTTTAGGTACGGGTTTTGTTAATTCCGAAGATAAAGGCTCTTTTGAACCTGCAAAAGATATCCTTAAGTCGGGAGATCTTATAACTGCCGTCAACGGAACAAAAATAGAAAGCAAAGAATCACTCATTGATCAGGTAAACAAATCAAAAGGTGAAACAATGTATTTTTCTATTAAAAGAGACAATCAAACAATAGAAACAGAAATAGTTCCGGCTAAATGTGTGGATGACGGTAATTATAAAATTGGTGTATGGGTTAGAGACTCAACCCAAGGCATTGGTACAATCACATATTACAATCCTGAAACAAAAAAATTTGGCTCACTTGGACATGGTATCATGGACATTGATACAAGTCAGCTAATGAGTATAAAAGAGGGTAATATAATAGCTTCTGAAATAAGAGCTGTAAAAAAAGGCAAAAAAGGTGTACCAGGAGAACTTATAGGTCGTCTTGATAATCAAAATATTTTAGGTAATATAAAATTAAATACTCCATACGGTATATATGGATACTTAAATAAAAGCGATGTTATTTCTTCAGAAAAGATGCCTATAGGTTTACAAAGCGAGGTTAAGGAAGGTTCTGCATACATATTGTCAAATGTTGATGGCAAGAATGTGCAAAAATTTGAGGTTGAAATCCAAAGTGTAAATAAATATTCTAATGACGATTCTAAAGGCATGGTTATAAAAATTACTGATAAACAGCTACTTGATATTACTGGAGGAATTGTGCAGGGTATGAGCGGAAGTCCTATAATTCAAAATAATAAAATTGTTGGAGCAATAACACATGTTTTTGTTCAAGATCCCCAAAGAGGTTACGGTATTTTTATTGAAAACATGCTTAAGCAAGAAGAAAGTGTATAATATAGCAATAACTCAAACTTATAAAATGGCGCATTTTAGCGCCATTCAAACTGTTGCACTAAATCCCAATATCTTTTATTAGATATGAGCAAATAATTTCCATGGAAATGACCCGATAGCAGTATTTTAAAGAAAAAAAGGTTCTCAATCGATTTTAGAAATCATCAATGGCGCATTTTAGCGCCATTTTTATTTAAGTTTTTGTTTTTCTATATTTATACAGGAATTATGGGATAATATACTAAAACTTAACATGCTCTTAATAAAATGTTAATATGCAAGTAGTAATTTAATGTTGAAAAATATAGTAAAATCAGGTATATTAATTTAGAAATGAAAAAATATCTCTTTAATATCGCTTCCTATGAATTAAGAATTATTTTAGATTAGAATAGGCTGCGCTATAAAAGTTAATAATAAAATATAATTAGCATTTTAAGGAAGGAGAAAACAATGTTTTCTAAAGAAATGGGTATCGACTTGGGCACAGCAAATACTTTGGTGTTTGTTAAGAATAAAGGAATTGTAGTAAATGAACCTTCCGTGGTTGCAGTTAACACTCAAAAGCATGAAGTTCTTGCAGTTGGAAATGAAGCTAAGCAGATGATCGGTAGAACACCTGGTTCAATTGTTGCTATAAGGCCTATGAAAGATGGAGTAATTGCGGATTTTGAGACAACTCAGGCTATGTTAAAAGCTTTTATCAAAAAAGCAATTAAATCATCGTTTATTTTTGCAAGACCCAAAATAGTAATTTGTGTACCATCAGGTGTAACAGAAGTTGAAAAAAGGGCAGTTCTTGAAGCTGCAATTGCTGCAGGCTCAAAAGAAGCGTATTTAATTGAAGAGCCTATGGCTGCGGCAATTGGTGCAGGACTTGCAGTGGAAGAGCCAATGGGTAATATGGTTGTAGATATTGGTGGTGGTACAAGTGAGGTTGCAATAATTTCTCTTGGCGGAATAGTAACAAGTAAATCCTTAAGAGTTGCCGGAGATGAATTAGAAGAATGCATAATTAATTATATTAAAAAAGAATTTAGTTTATCAATTGGAGAAAGAACCGCAGAAGACATAAAAATTAATATTGGATGTGCGTTTAATGATGTGCGTGAAGAAAGCATGGAAGTTAGAGGCAGAGATCTTTTGTCAGGACTTCCAAAAACGATTACAATGACTTCATCAATGGTTCTTGAAGCAATAACCGAACCTCTTAACGCAATTGTTGATGCAATTAAGCTTACTTTAGAAAAAACTCCTCCAGAGCTTGCTGCCGATATTATGGAAAGTGGGATTATGCTTGCAGGCGGCGGAGCATTGCTTCCGGGTCTTGATCAGCTTATAAGTTCAGAAACAGGTATGCCGGTTTTGATTGCGCCTGAGCCTCTTTATTGTGTTGCAATAGGAACAGGTCTTGTTCTTGAACAAATGGGGGTTTTAAAAGACGTATTAATTTCTCCTAAAAAACTGAGATTGTAAAAATCGGCGGTGAAAAATGGATTTTATCAGACGTCATATTAAAAAGATATTGGTAGTTATAACTGTACTTTTAATTGCTGTTATGCTATTATCCTATAGTTTTAAAGATCGAACAGGATTTTTAGAGGACAGTCTAGGGTTTATAATAACGCCCATGCAAAAAGTTTCAACAAATATATCTATCTCCATTGGAGAATTGTTCGGTCAGAATAGGGATATAGATTTGTTGAACGAAGAAAATAAAAAGCTTATTCAAGAGAACTCAGAGCTTAAGGATGAAAATAAAAGGCTTATGCTTTTAAAAAAAGAAAATGATGAACTTAACAAGCTCCTAAAAATGAACGAAAAATATCCGGATTATGAGAAATTGGGAGCTCAGATTATATCAAACGGAACAAGCAACTGGTATAATATATTTGAAATTGACAGAGGTTCAAAAGACGGTGTTGAACCTGACATGTTCGTTGTTGCAGAAGGTGGTCTTGTAGGCAAGATTTTTGAAGTTGGCTACAACTATTCTAAAGTAACTGTCATTACGGATGAAAGAAGTGCATTTCATGCCAAAAGCAAGCAAACAGAGGATATTGGTGTTGTAAAAGGAAATGCTTTGTTAATGAAAAGCACCTTGTGCAGAATGGAATATATTGACCTTTATGCTGAAATTTCTGAAGGTGATGAGATTATAACGTCCTCATTCAGTCTTTATCCGGCAGGCTTGACTATTGGTTATGTAAAAGAGGTAGGAATAGAACCTGACGGTTTGACTAAGTATGCTATTATTGAACCAGCAGTGGATTTGAAACACTTAAATAAAGTCTTGATTGTAATGCATAAACCTGAGGAAGGAATTAAAAACTAGTATTTTTTAGTCCTTTAATGGTGTATTATCAGTGACTTGCTGATGTTCGGCTTTGCCTAATGCATGTTTAATTAAGTATGCGATACAAACAATTGGAGGATTTAATTTGCGGGTTTTAGTTACAGCTATCATTATCTTTTTTGATTGTATTATGCAATCAACTTTATTTAATTACATACAAATAAGAGAAATTAAACCCAATACTGCAATTGCTATTGTAATAAGTTATGCAATCTTAAGAGGAAGGTATGAAGGTGCCATTTGCGGCTTTTTCACAGGTCTGCTTGCCGACATATTTTGTGGCTATGCATTAGGACATAACGCATTGATTTTCATGTATCTAGGTATTCTTTGTGGAGCTCCAACAGAAAACTTTTATAGAGAAAACCTGCTGCTTCCCCTTCTATTTACATTTATAGGTACCCTGATATCAGGTTTATACTTTTATGTAACAGGGTTTTTGTTTAAAGGTTATACAGACATAATCTTTTTCAGTATGAATATTATATTGCCGGAGGTTATATATACATCAATAACTTCTCTTATAATATACAGAATCTTATATGCGATTAATAAAAAATTAGAATCACATGAAAAAGGAAAGCAAAAAATGTTTTAGGCAGTTTAGTAATACAAAATGTTATGCTGCCTGTTAAAGAAGGTGTTGTCATGGAGGATGAAGGTTTAATTACTAAGATATTAAAATTCTTTACAAATAGGCTTTTTATATCTTTTGTGGTTATTTCAGGATTGTTTGCTGTTCTTATAATAAGACTTTTTGAACTCCAAATAGTTTCAGGAGAATCATACTTAAAGGAAATAACTGCCAGCGTGGTTAAGACATATAAAGAAGAAGCGCCTAGAGGTCTTATTCTGGATAGATTCGGTCGTCCGCTTGCTATTAACAATGTTGTTTTTAATCTGAAAATAGATCCCTCTATTCCTGTGACAAATGATAAACAAAAAAATCTTTTGAATCTAATCGATATAATTGACCAAAATAATGAAACTATTGTTGATGATATTCCAATTTCACATGATCAGCCAAGAGAATTTTTATTTAACGGAAGTTCAACTCGTGAACAAAACTGGAAAAAAGAAATGCAAATTAAAGATACTGACATGAATGCGGATCAAGCTTATAAATACCTATGCGAGGAACTATTTAAAATTCCTGATGATTTGGACAAAAACACTGAGCGAAAACTGCTTTCATTGAACTATCTGATTTATATGAATAGATGGGCGCTAAAGCCTGTAACAGTTGCTCCTGACATAAAAGACAGCACAGTTGCTCTAATTGAAGAGCAAAGGGAAGTATTTGAAAATGTTTTAGTAGGTGTTGAGGCAAAAAGAAATTACACCGGCGGAGTAAACTTTTCGCATATTTTAGGATATTTAGGCTCTATTAACGAAGAAGAGTTAAAAGAGCGTGAAGATATGGGATACGACTTGAACTCCTCAATCGGAAAACTTGGAATAGAAAAATCTATGGAAGATAAGCTTAAGGGTAAAGACGGAGAAAAATCAGTTGAGATTGACTCTGCGGGTAGAGTTGTTAGAACTGAAATGGTTAGAAAACCTATTCCTGGCAATAATGTACTTCTTACAGTAGACGCTTATCTTCAAAATAAGGCAGCTACAATCGTTGAAAATACCCTAACAAAACTTCTTGTTGATAAGATAGATGGCAAAGTTAAGGATCAATATATAACACAAACCGTATTAACAAAAGGGATGATTAGTTCAAGCGCAATTTCTGTTGAACAACTTTGGATAGAAGCATTACCTGGACAAGCTCAAAATGAACTTAAATCTATTATTGCTGAAGAGTTTGACAATAAACAAACAGCAATTTATGAAGAAACAATAAAAAAACTCCCGGAAAGTAATGTACAAAAGATTCTGTTTAACTCTAAGAATATGGAACATCTGTCAGAGGGTCGAAAAATACTATTGGATAAAGCTGAGACTGGAGAAGTGACCCTTAGGCACATACTTTTAACCATGTTTGAACAGAAAAGACTAACAGACCAGAATGATTATAATAGGGTTTTAAATAACTCAGTTGGTGCAATGACTTTTGTTAGGGAAATGCTTTTATCAGGCAAAATTAAGCCAATGGATACAGGACTTGATCCATCTTCTGCAGGGCTTGTGGTAACAGAGATAAAAACTGGTCAAACTATTGCAGCAGTGAGCTACCCAACATACGACAACAATAGATATTTAAGTGATCTGGCGTATTACAGACAATTGAACGGGGATTTAACATCTCCTCTTATAAACAGACCATTCATGACAAGAAAAGCTCCAGGTTCTACTTTTAAAATGATTCCTGCCATAGCCGGATTGCAGGAAAGTTATGTATCACCAAGATCAACCATAAGGGATCAGGGTATATTTACAAAAGCAGGCAAGCCTTATGCTAAATGCTGGATATATTCACAGGGCGGTACTCATGGAACAGTAGATGTTGAAAGAGCAGTCGAAGTTTCTTGTAATTACTATTTTTACGAGTTAGCTTATCAAATGGGAATTCAGTCTGGAAACAAACTAGAGCCTATAAATATTCTTAATAAATATATGGAATATTTTGGACTTGGTGATTATTCTGGAGTTGAAATAGAGGAATATAAACCTATTATGGCAAATCCTATGTACAAAGAATCTGTTGAACTATCCATAGATCCTCTAGCGCCAGTATCCCAAACTAGATGGACTGAAGGTGATAGTATTAGAGCATATATAGGTCAGAGTTACAATAGTTTTGCTCCTGTGCATATGGCAAAATATATAGCAACTTTAGCCAACGGAGGCACTAGATTTAAAAGCACGTTAATTATGCAGGATTCTGCTAACGACGGTTCGGTAGTCAATATAAACCAGCCAGTAGTTGAATATAATATGGACATTTCAAAAGAAAATTTGAAGTCAGTGTTTTCTGGTATGAGAGCGGTTACTATGAATGGAACAGACGGAACAGCTAGGCATGTATTTGATTCGTTTCCTATTGAAGTTGCTGGAAAAACAGGTACGGCCCAAGAAAGTACAAAAAGACCTTCACATACATGGTTTGTTGCGTTTGCACCATATGATAACCCTCAAATAGCAATTTCAGTTATGGTTCCATACGGTGAAGCATCCATGTATCCTGCTGCTGTGATTGCAAGGGATGTTATTGCAGAATATTTTGGACTTAATAATGAAGCAGAAGTAAACAGCCAGGTAAACACATTGTCTAAATAATAGATGGTGAATTGACCACAGTAAGTTAATCTCTAGGAGGAACACCAGTGATTAATGAAAGAAGTGTAATGTTTAAAGGAACTAACAAAGGCATTTCTGTCTATTTGGATGAAAATCTTTCTTTCTCAGAGCTTAAGGAAAAGTTCATGGAAAGGGTAATGAAATCTGTAAAGTTCTTTGAAGGTGCTAAATCAGGAATTGTTTTTGAAGGCAAAGACCTTTCTGAAGAACAAGAAGCAGAATTAATGGAGATAATTGTTAATAATACTAATCTTGAAATCATTCCAAAAGAAAAAATTGAAATGCAAAGCAAACGTATGTTTGATGGTATAGCATATATAGCGGACAATGAAATTAAACTCCACGGAGATCAAACTGTTTATTATAAGAATTCTGTAAGAAGCGGTCAAAAAATCTCCACTGAAACTAGTATCATTGTTCTAGGAGATATAAACCCTGGCGCAGAGGTAATATCCGCTGGTAATGTGACGATTTTTGGTGCACTAAAAGGTATGGCTCATGCTGGTTGTAAAGGTGACAGGAGTGCGTATATTGCTGCAATAGGACTTTTTCCAACACAATTAAGGATTGCAGATATCATTGCTTCATTCCCAAAGGAAGAAAACAAAGAAACTGAAAAAATTCCTACCATTGCATACATTAAAGACGGTCAAATGTTTGTCGAAACAATGTAATTTATTTATTAATATGCAAAATTTTAGGAGAATTTTTATATAACATTTTGCTGCAATTTATTTGATCTTTTGATATTATTATATATGTAAATAGGCTTAAATTAGAATTTCAACTACCAAGGGGGATGAAAATGGGCGAAGTAATTGTTATTACGTCTGGAAAAGGCGGTGTGGGTAAAACAACCACTTCAGCCAACATCGGAACCGGGCTAACACTTGCCGGTAATAAAGTTGCACTTGTGGATGCGGATATTGGACTAAGAAATCTCGACGTAGTTATGGGTCTTGAGAATAGAATCGTTTACGATGTTGTGGATGTTGTAGAAGGTCATTGCAGATTAAAACAAGCTTTGATTAAGGACAAGCGTTATCCTAATTTGCATTTATTGCCGGCTGCTCAAACGAGAGATAAGACTGCGGTTAGCCCGGAACAGATGCAAAAGCTTTGTATATCTTTAAAAGAAGAATTTGATTATGTCATAATCGACTGTCCAGCAGGAATTGAGCAAGGTTTCAAAAATGCTATTGCAGGCGCTGACAGGGCAATAGTTGTTACAACACCGGAGGTTTCTGCGGTCAGAGACGCTGATAGAATAATAGGTCTTTTAGAAGCAAGTGACATTAGAAATCCCATGCTAGTGCTTAATCGTATAAAAATGGATATGATAAAGCGCGGTGATATGATGGCGATTGAGGATGTACTTGAGATTTTAGCAATAGAAATTCTTGGGGTTGTTCCAGATGACGAGTACATAGTAATATCTACTAATAGAGGGGAACCTGCCGTTACGGATATGGTGTCAAAAGCTGGACAAGCATTTAGAAATATTGCCGACAGAATTATGGGTAAAGAAGTGCCTCTTATGGATTTAAGTGTTCAGGAAGGGTTCATGATAAGATTAAAAAAATTATTTAGTTTCGGTGGTTAAAGGATGTGTCTAAATGGATCTAACAGGAATTTTCGGAAAGAAAACTAAAGCAAATTCAAAGGATATAGCTAAGGATCGTTTGAAACTAGTTTTGATTCATGATAGGGTTAATTGTTCGACACAGTTTTTAGAGATGCTAAAAACAGATATAATAAAAGTTATTTCCAATTACATGGAAATTGACGAGCTCGATATGGATATTCAAATCTCACAGACTAAATCGGATCATGGAAATAATACTGTTCCTGTTTTATATGCTAATATTCCGATTAAAAGTATGCGTAAGGTTGGAGAAAGTGTAAGATAGATACATATAACAGGATAGTTTTTCTGAGGTACAATTATGCTTTTTAACAGAAAGATTCAAAATTTTGATTTTCTGCTGTTTGCTTTGGTTATAGCATTGACGGTTTTTGGAATCATTGCAATTGGTAGTGCGACTCATATAAATTGGGTGGTTGAAGGAAAGAACTATATAGAGTTCCGTAATCAAATCATTTTCTTTGTATTAGGGATAGTAGTTTTAGTTGCAGTGGCTGCAATTGATTATAATTTCTTGCAGCAGTTCTTTTGGGTTGCTTATATTGCTAATATTCTAATGCTGATACTTGTATTATTAATCGGTGACTCAGCAAACGGCGCTCAAAGATGGCTTGAAGTCGGAACAATTAGGTTACAGCCGTCAGAGTTTTCAAAGGTAGTAATGATATTTTGTAATGCTGCAATGATCTCTAAATATTGGGATCGAATAAATGAATTTAAGATACTGATGTTACTCGGTGCGTTTGCTTTTGCACCAATATTTTTAATACTTCTTCAGCCGTCATTATCAACGTCACTAGTGGTATTAGTTGTTTTCTTATTTCAAATATTTGTTGCCGGGGTAGCCGCTAAGTATATTTATACTACAATCGCAGTAGCAGCCCCGGCTGTGGTTGTCTTTTTTCTTGACATTAGAAGTGAAAACTCTTTTATCGTCAATTTCTTTAAGAACTTTGCCGGAGGTAAGTTTGAATATCAAATAACCAGAATACTGGCAAACCAAGACAAAGCAGGCAATGTGGATGCAATTAATTATCAGATTTCAAAGTCAGTCAGAGCAATCGGCTCTGGAAAGTTCTCCGGAAGAGGTTTATACGGAGGTACATTAAACAAGCTTTCTTATCTTCCAGAGCAGCATAACGACTTTATTTTTTCAGTTATTGGTGAGGAATTTGGTTTCATTGGATCAGTATTAGTCATTTTTGTAATACTTATTATAATTTTAAGATGTGTTCAGGCAGCAAACAAATCTCTTGACTTATTTGGATGTTTGATTTGTATGGGAGTGGCCGGTATGCTTGCATTTCAGACATTTGTCAACATAGGAGTTGCAACAGCCGTTTTACCAACTACTGGTATGGCTCTGCCCTTTATAAGTGCCGGTGGAAGTAGCTTGCTAACCAATATGATAGCAATAGGTCTTGTACTTAATGTCAGGTTAAAAACTGAAAAGTCGCTGTTTAAAGGAGATTAATTATGAATATTGCTCTTATAGCACATGATAACAAAAAAAAGTTAATGGAAAATCTTTGTCTGGCTTACAGGCATATTTTAAACAAACATAATCTGTATGCCACAGGCACAACAGGCAGAATTGTTGAAAATGCTGCAAATTTAACAGTTCATAAATATCTTGCGGGCAAGCTAGGCGGAGAGCAACAGCTAGGTGCCCAAATTGCCCACAACGATATTGACGTAGTAATTTTTTTAAGGGATCCTGTTGCACCAAAAAATTATGAGCCTGACGCAAATAGTATTCTTAGACTTTGTGATGTTCACAACATACCTATGGCAAGCAATCTTGCTACAGCGGAGATAATTTTGCTTGCTCTTGACAGGGGAGATTTGGATTGGCGAAATGTAATCAAATAATCTCCTAGTCTTGATGTAATTCGGCCGTTACTGATGAGTCTATTAGACTAGTCTCATTATTCGTCTCGGGCTGAGTTAAATTTGCATTTTCTGAGTCTTGATTACCAGCTTCATTGAAATTTTCAGGTATTACATCGTTAGGGCCTTGAGGTTCAACTTCATCCACGGGATTATCATTAGTATTTGCTGCTTGTTCTGTTGCTGAATCAGCAGTTTTTTGTGTCTGTACAGGTTTTGGTTTTGGAGCAACATAATCATTTACTGATTTCACGTCTTTTTCTGACACGCCTTGTGGTATATCGAACTCTTTATATGCAAGACCTTTACTTATATGAATATTTTCCATGATATCTCTAAACAACAATAAATGATAGTTTTCTTTGTAAGAAAGTTCCATGGGAATGTCATAACCCATCCAGACTGCTGCTGCATAATAAGGGGTATAACCGGCAAAAACCAAGTCTTTGTCTTTTGAAGAAGTACCAGTTTTGCCAGCAAGGGGCATCTTTGTTTCGGTAAACCCTGCCGCAGTTCCTGTGCCGCTTTTAATTACATCCTTCATTAAATCCGTTAGAATATAAGCTGTTTTAGGCTTGAGAACTTCTGCTTGCAATGGTTTGTTCTCTAAGAGAACTGTTCCGTCATGGGAAATTACTTTGGTATACAGAACTGGTTTATTATAAAGGCCGTTGTTAGCAATAGTACCATAAGCTGATGCCAGTTCAAGCATTGTTACACCATCAGTAAGTCCGCCAAGTGCTAACGCAGGTCCTTTATCTGTATATATCCTGCCATTCCTTTCCTCGCTTTCCACTAACGTTGTAAATCCAAACTTTTTCAAATACTCAAAAGCACGGTCATAACCAACACTCACAAGGGTTTTAACAGCTAAAACGTTTATTGAATATTTAATAGCGTTTCTTAAAGAAGTTTTTCCACGGTATTTGAAATCATAGTTTAGAGGTCTGTATCCATTAACAGTAAATGGTTCATCTTCTAATAAAGTATTTATGTCTATTACACCTAAGTCAAGAGCAGGTGCATAGGCTGCAAGAATCTTAAAACATGAACCGGGATGCCTTTTAGCCTGAGTTGCTCTATTAAAAGCAAGATTATACTCTTTTTTACCAACACCACCACCTAGTCCTAAAACATTACCTGTTCTATAATCTATTATTGCAAAAGCAGCTTGAGGCTGCCTGATTTTCTGTAAATCAGCAGTAACAATAACGCCACCCTTTTCAGTAGTGCTTTTCTTAAGGGTTTCGAAAAAATTCTCTGCTTCTTGGTCGGTTTTGCAGAAAGAATTTTTACGTATAGTTTCAGATTCCGTTTCAATGGTTACATATGCCTCAATTCCAGTATTACCTGGCGGGAAAAGTGAATTGTTGCTAAATGTCTCGTCAATAATCCTTTGCACTTCAAAATCAAAAGTACTATATATGCTTAAGCCACCACTATATATTAAATTATATGCGGCATTTTCGCTCATGCCTTTTTGATACATTAAATCATTTGCAATATCTATGATTAACTGGTCGACAAAATAAGAATGAGGGGATAATCGTTTACTGGCTGCATAATCTTTAGGATTCTTTAGCCTAGAATACACATCATCATTTATTGCAGCGTCATATTCATCAAAGTCAATCATTTGTTGATTAAACATATTATTTAAGATTAGCGTGGCTCTTTCTTTATTGTTATCTATTGAATTTACTGGAGAGAACTTGACAGGATTCTTAATGATGGCTGCAATTACAGTAGATTCAGACAAGGTCAAGTCTTTGGTTTCTTTCCCAAAATAATATTTAGCAGCGGTTTTAACACCGTTAAGACCATGAGCTAAATTAACACTGTTTAAATATTGCTCCATAACATATCGTTTTGCAGCAAGCTTACCGCCAAGCTTTGCTTCCAGGTCTTTTTCTAATTTATAGGCAAGGCATTGTTCCTGTATTTTCCGTTCTAAGGTCAAAGAAGTATCCTTAAGTAAGTTATTCTTGACTAATTGCTGGGTTATTGTGCTTGCACCTTCGGCAAAAGAACCGCTTTCTAAGTTCTTTACAATTGCCCTGAAAATGGAGTAAATATCAACGCCGTCGTGTTCATAAAAACGCATATCCTCAACGGATATAACAGCATTTATAAGGGAATCAGGAATTTCTCCAATAGGAACATATTCTCTGTTTTCCTCACCATGCAGCGTATCCAGTACATTGGCACCAGCATAAATAGTTGTTACAAATTGATTGGGCTTAATACTTAGGTATGGTATGGGTTTGCTGGTTTTGTATATACCATAATAAATCATAAAAATAAAGGAAAAAGCCGCCAAAACGGCGGCTATCCCCAATATAAAAGCAAGTTTTAAAACGGTGAAAAAGCCGATCTTCTTTTGCTTTTTTTTCAATTAAATCATCCTTTTCGGCGTCCTGAAAAACTGATGGTGTTTGTAGGGCACTTAAGCACGCAGTCACCACAATTAGTACATTTGTCGTAGTCAACTTTGGCAAGATTATTTTCAAACACAATCGCATCATACTGGCAAGCCTTAACGCATAAGCGGCAAGCAATACAGCCGACTTCGCACTTTTCTTTTACTTCTTTACCCTTTTCGGTTGAATTACAGTTAACCGTTACAAGGCTTTCATAGTTAGCTAAATCAATGAGTGCTTTAGGACATGCATCAATACACATTCCACATGCAGTACATTTGTCAGGATCAACAAATGCTAAACCGTTTACAACATTAATTGCATCAAAGGGACATACATCCTGACATGTGCCAAGTCCTAAACATCCAAAATTACAATCCCTGTTACTGCCGCCTGCAAGCATTGTTGCAGCAACACAGTCTTTAAGACCTGCATAATCATATCTTATTTTTGCCTTGTCGCAAGAGCCGCCGCATTTAACATGCGCCACCTTCTTCGCCAGTGCACCGGCTTCAACGCCCATGATTTCAGCAAGCTTATCAGCAACTGATTGACCACCAACAGGACATCCGCTGGTCTTTGCATCACCGCTAAATACAGCTTCTGCAAAAGCACCACAGCCTGCAAAACCGCAACCGCCGCAGTTTGCGCCAGGAACAGCGTCTTTTAAAGCATCTATCTTCGGATCAACTTCAACAGCGAGAAATTTATCTGCAACACCAAGCGCTAATCCGAATAAAAGTCCTAATCCCCCAATAACAGCAAGGGGGCCTATTATTACTATTGGCATACTTTTCTCCCCCTTTATTTAATAAGGCCTGAAAAGCCCATAAAAGCAATAGACATAAGTCCTGCCGTTAAAAGTGCAATTGGGAAACCCCTAAACGATTTAGGAATATCGTTCTTTTCCGTTGCTTCTCTGATTCCGGCATAAAGTACAATTGCAATAGTAAAACCTACTGCTGCAAAAAGTCCGTTTACAACTGACTCGATTAAATCATAACCGGCGTCCTTGTTTAATACAGTAGCACCAAGAACAGCACAGTTAGTAGTAATAAGCGGAAGATAAACACCAAGCGCCTTGTAAAGAGTAGGGCTTGATTTTTTAATAAACATTTCAACTACCTGTACAAGTGAAGCAATTACAAGTATGAAAGCTATAGTATAAAGGTATGCCATGTCATAAGGTACAAGCAAGAACTGATTGATAAGGAAACAAACAGCAGATGCAAGGGTCATAACGAACATAACCGCAACACCCATACCGGTTGCTGTCTCAATCTTCTTGGAAACGCCTAAGAATGGGCAGATACCTAAGAATCTTGAAAGTACAAAGTTATTAATAAGTGATGCGCTAAGCGCAATTAGAATAAGATTCATTATTCATGAGCCTCCTTTTTCTTAGCGCCAACATAGGCGATGAGTGCCATAAGAAAGCCCAGTGTAAAGAAGGCGCCCGGTGCCATAATCATAACCAATGTGTTATGAACTGCATCAGGTAAGATAGTAAAGTTAAATACGGAACCGTTTCCTAATATTTCACGTACTATACCCATACATAACAGAGCGATAGTGAATCCAAGACCCATACCAACACCGTCAACAAATGAATTTACAACGCCGTTTTTTGAGGCAAATGACTCAGCTCTTGCAAGGATTGTACAGTTAACAACAATAAGGGGAATAAAAAGCCCCAATGCTTTGTTTAAGCCAGGTGTATATGCCTTCATTAAGAAGTCTACCAATGTTACAAAAGTTGCAATAACAACAATGAAAGCAGGTATTCTTACTTTAGGAGATACAAACTTTCTAATCATTGAGATTACAAGGTTTGAACAAGTCAAAACGGCAGTAGTAGCAAGACCCATAGCAAGACCGTTTATAGCACTTGTTGTAACCGCAAGAACGGGACACATACCGATTACCTGAACAAAGACAGGGTTCTCGTTAGCTAAACCGTTTTTAAAAATTTTCGTTAAACTCATTAATTTCCGCCTCCTTCATGGGTTTTGTACCATTCATAGGCAGTGTTAACACCTTTGGTAACTGCTGTTGTAGTAATGGTTGAGCTGGTAATAGCATCAATCTCATTAGGAGCAGTTGCACCAGTCTTAGTAACAACAAGAGGGAATTCCGTTTTACCTACAAACTGGTTTCTAAATTTTTCTTCTGTGGCATTAGCTCCAAGACCAGGCGTTTCAGTATGGTTTAGTATTTGAATACCTGTAACCGACCCTGATGTGTCAATACCAACAAGCATTGATATTGGGCCGCCATAACCTGTTGAAACTAATCTTACTACATATCCAATAGCACTGTTAGAAGAATCGTATGCTACAAATATTTTTTCAATTCCTTCTGGAGCAGCTATTTCATCGCCGTTAAAATTATCGGCTGTTTCAATTAGCTTTTTGAGAGCAGTTTGTTCTTCAATCTCAGCTTGTTTCTGAATAGGTTCTTTTGTAACATCGTATACAAAACCAAGTGCGATACCTGCAACAGCAGTAATTATAAATAAAATTAAGCCTGCTTTAATTATTTCTTTCATTATGCTTTAGCCTCCTTTTTCTTTTCGCGGGAGACCCCAAATACTTTTGGTCTTACAAACCTGTCAATAAGAGGAACAATAAGGTTCATAAGCAAGATGGAATAAGAAACACCTTCAGGATAGCCGCCGTAAACCCTTATTACAACGGTTAAAATACCGCAACCTATACCCATAATTATTTTTCCTGTATATGTAACAGGTGAAGTTGTATAGTCTGTTGCCATGAAAAATGCACCAAGCATAAGTCCGCCAACAATAAGATCATACAATCCGATCATCATACCGCCTTGACGTAGCAATGAAGAAAGAATAAATACAGTTCCAATATAGAACACTGGAGTTCTCCAGTTTATAATACCTTTAAAAAGAAGATAAAGTCCGCCTAGTATAAGACCTATTGCACAAGTTTCACCGATACATCCACCAATGGTTCCTACAAAGGCAGAGATATAGTCCTCTTGACCGGGAACAAGCTGACCTGTTTTTAAAAGCGCAAGAGGTGTTGGACCTGTTACTGCATCAAAGGGCACAGGCCATGTTGTCATTTCAGTAGGATAACTTACAAGCAAAAACGCTCTGGCTGCAAGCGCAGGGTTAACAATGTTTTGACCAATGCCGCCAAAAAGTTGTTTTACAACAATAATTGCAAAAATACTACCCACAACAGGAACATACATTGGTACGCTAGAAGGCAAGTTCATTGCAAGTAAAAGTCCTGTTAATGCTGCACTAAGATCTCCAGCGGTCTGCTTTTTTCCAAGCGCTTTATTATATGCATATTCTGCAATTACGCAAGAAGCAACTGAAACAAGAATTACAAGAAGAGCAGACATTCCAAAGATATAGACACCCATTAACGTTGCGGGTAAAAGCGCTATTATAACGTGCTTCATTATGTTTTGCGTATTTACCGGCGAACTTGTATGGGGCGTCGAAGTCATATAATATGTTGAATCACTCATTTTAATTCATCCCTCACTTTTTCTTGAGCAGCTCTTTTTTTGTTGACCTTATTGATTGAGCCAAACTTCTCTTTGCCGGACAAACATAAGAGCAACTTCCACATTCCACACAGTCCAAACCGTTATACTTTTTAAAATTATCAAATTCACGCTCTAAAACAAACTTGTCAAGATAAAGAGGCATAAGACCCATTGGACAAATTTGAACGCATTTTGAACATCTAATGCAATTGAAGTTCTCAGGAACATATGTTTCTTCTTCGGTTAGGCAGAGAATTCCGCCAGAAGTTTTTATAATCGGAACGTCAAGAGAGTAAAGTGCAACACCCATCATAGGACCGCCTGCAACAATCTTTTTGGGTTCCTCTTTAAGTCCACCGGTAAATTCAATCAGATCACGGAAAGTCATTCCAAGACGTACTTCGTAGTTACCGGGATTTACAACTGCTTTACCGGAAACAGTAACAATTTTACGCATTAATGGACGACCTTGCATAAAAGCTCTTGAAATAGCAACAGCTGTATCAACATTGTTTACAACACAGCCAACATCTGAAGGAAGACCTCCTGATGGCACTTCTCTTTTAGTAATAGAATAAATTAATTGTTTTTCAGAGCCTTGAGGGTATTTTGTCTTGATTGCCACAACTTCGATATTAGGCACGTCTTTAGCAAGCTCTTTAAGATGCTTAATAGCTTTTGGTTTATTATCCTCAATTGCAATAACACCACGTTTTGCACTGCTTACAATACTTAAAATAATTTGCAGACCTGAAATCAGGTTTTCGCCTTCCTCAATCATAACCCTATAGTCAGTGGTTAGATAAGGTTCACACTCTGCTGCATTGATTATTACTGTATCAATGTCTTTATCCGCAGGAACATTAAGCTTCACATGTGTTGGAAAGCCTGCACCTCCAAGTCCCACAACTCCGGCTTCTTTGATTATTTCAAGTTTTTCTTCTTTGGTGTATTCTGAATAATGCTTCTTTGGCTCCATACCCTCAATTTCTTCGTATAAGCCATCATTTTCAACTATCACCGCATTTACAACTGATCCCGTTGCGTTTAGAACAGGCCTAATGTCCGTCACCGTCCCCGAAACGCTTGAATGGACAGGCGCTGATACATACGCCTTAGGTTCTCCGATTTTTTGTCCTGTCAGTACCCTATCACCAATGGCAACTGTAGGTTCGCATGGAGCACCGATATGCTGAGACATAGGAAAAATCATTTCTGTCTTAGGTCTAAGCAATACCCTGCTTACCTTGTATTCCTCGGTTAAGCCTTTTCGCTCGTTTGGATGGATACCGCCCTTAAACGTTAAACCTGGCATTTTCCTCCTCCTTAATTTTAGAAAATTTTTTAATTGCCCTCATAGTCCTTAGAAATAAAATACAAGGACAACACGCAATCCAGGTTGTTTGCCAACTTTGAACCTGTTTAATACCTCCAATCAGGCATAATTCCGTAGGACTTTGCACCAAGCTTCTATAGCAGCTCCTAACATAATTTTAGTCATTATGCTAGTTGCTACTTCATCATTAGGCGCAAAATTATCTTGGAATTTTGCTCAAAGCCGAGATATTAGACAGTCCCTTAAACAACCGTATTACTTAGCATTTTTTTCACTATCCTAATAAATGCAAAGTAACAAATACCAACATATTATACTATATCATAATACTTATGACAACTAAACATCTATAATAATTTTACTTTTATAATAAATAACCAAAAAAAAGAAATTGCCTAAGAACCTAGCATTTCAAGACCTTCTTCAATGCTTGACCTTATCCATTCCATAACACTTGGCTCAGAAAATGGTATTCCTTCCAGAATCTTTTTTATTTCAACTGTCTTAATTTCAAAGGATTTCCCATTAATTGTATGTTTATAAATATAATCAATGTCAGGTTCTGTAACAATTTGAATAAACATTGTTCCGCCAATATCACCAAGAGGCGGTCTGTCGATGTGAGAGTGTTTAAGCGTTGCGGTTACAGTTGTGCCAACGTCAACTTCCGACTCAATCAGAATGTCACCTGCTGATATAGAACAGGTCTGTTCAAATAGTGGTATTCCAAGACCGACTTTTCTGGTAGTTCTACTGGTAATGAAAGGATCTCGAATTTGTGCTAAAAGGGAAGGGCTCATGCCTTTTCCGTCGTCTTTGATGCAAATGGTTAAAATGTCTTTGCTTATTTCTTCGTCGATAAGAATCTCAATGTTCTTTGCTCCGGCGGCAACTGAATTTTGAATAATATCTAAAACATGCATTGATAAATCTTTCATAATCATTTACCTTTCATTATTTTTAATAAGACTGTATACAATGTTATGAGCAGATTTTTTAAAATAGTTTGGAGGGCTAATTATGAATAGCTTCTTTTCAGTCTTTTTGGATAAGAATAGTCAAAAACCTATTTATCAACAGCTAGGCGATGCTCTTTTACAATTGATTACTGACGGAACTATTCCTCCTGACAGTAAGCTTCCTCCTATTAGAAAAATGTCAAAAAGTTTAAAAATAAACAATTCTACTGTTGTTAATGCCTATAAATACTTATTAAGTAAGCAAGCGGTTTATTCGGTTACGGGTAGCGGAACATATACCTCTCCCATTAAAGCGAACACAGTTGTTAATCTAGAACAAGAAAGAGTTGTAACTTTAGATGATATCAATTGTAAAATAAATCTGTCTAAAGCAACCGCAGGGGAGGACTTTTTTCCTACGGAAGAGTTCAGGCAAGCAATTAATTATGTACTGGATAAAGAAGGCGGCAACAGTATGAAAGGGGTTAATCCCTTTGGTTATGAGCCTCTTATAGAATCTGTTTGCTATGATGTGTTAGGTAAAGAAATTAATTTTAGTTCACATAAAGAAAATATTTTTATAACAAAGGGTATCTACCAATTACTGTTCCAAATCTCTGATGCATTAATAAAACCAGGAGAGTATGTTCTAACAGAAAAACCGTGCAATCCATATATTACAGGTGCTTTTTTAAAAAAAGGGGCAAAAACGGTCGGCATTTCATTGACAGATGAAGGTATTGACATTTTAGAGCTTGAAAAGTATGCAAAAGTATTTAAACCTAAACTATTATATATATCACCGTATTTTCAGACCCCAACAGGTATAAGTCAAAGTAATTTTTGCAAAAGAAAACTTATAGAGCTTGCTAGCAAATATGGTTTCTTAATTTTGGAGGATGATAGTTTTAGTGATTTTAATTATTCCTGTGGCTCTATAGTAACACTAAAAAGCCTGGATTACAAAAATGTTGTAATATATTACAAAAATCTGACCAATATGCTTTTGCCGGGTCTAAATCTAGGTGTATGTGTAGTTCCTCCTAGGCTTAAAAAGTTAATGGAAAGCTGGATAAGTGAACACATTAGCAATGACCTAGGAATCATTCAAAAGGTAGTTGATTTAATGATTAGGGATGGTTCATATGCAGAGCATAAATATAATATTTTTAACATACTTGAAAACAGATATAAAACTCTTATTTCGTGTTGGAACAAAAATCTAAAATCTGAATTACTCTTAAATCCTCCAAAAGGCGGTACAGGTATTTGGGCAAAAGTTCAAGGAGGGCGTGAAGTTATAGATAAGCTTCATAACAACCTCCTTGAAAAAGGTGTGTTAATTTCTCCAGGATACCTATACAACTTAAACGACGAAGAATTTAACGATTACATTAGAATATCATTTGCCAACGCAAATGAAAAAGAAATAGAAAAAGGTTTAAATCTTATTAAAGAGTTTTTTAATTCTAATGTTTAAAATGCCTCATTCCGGTAAACACCATTGCAATATTATTTGCATTGCAAACATCAATTGAAAGCTGATCGTTTTTTGAGCCGCCGGGGCATATGATTGCAGTTATACCGGCTTTAGCAGCTTCCGTAGCGCAGTCTGGGAAGGGAAAGTATGCATCAGATGCCATTACTGCGCCTTTTAGGTATTCATCACCCAAGTGATCCTTGCCGTGTTCAATTGCTTGTATGCAAGCCCAAATTCTGTTAACTTGACCGGGACCTATGCCTACTGATTGTTTGTTTTTACCTATTGCAATGGCATTTGATTTAACATGTTTAACCATTTTCCATGTAAATAAAAGATCATTTAACTCTTCTTGGGATGGTTTGCGGTTTGTGACAAAGTTAAGCTCTTCTGGTACTAGAGAAAGATTTCGCTCTTGCACTAAGATTCCGCCACTGACTCTCTTAATATCAAAATCAAATAAAGATTTTCTTGAATTTTTTGAGCCTAAGTCCAGCGTAAGAAGTCGTATGTTTTGTTTTGCTGTTAGAATATCTAGTGCCTCTTTAGAGAATGAGGGAGCTATTATTATCTCAAGAAATATTTTATTCATTTCCGTAGCAGTATTTTTATCTATTTCTCTGTTAGAAGCAACAATTCCTCCAAATATAGATGTTTTATCTGAATTGTATGCTTTCATATACGCTTCAAAGATAGTTTCAGCGCTTCCAACACCACAGGGGTTTGCGTGTTTAACAGCAATTATTGTAGGTTCATCGTACTCACTTAATAGCTCTATTGCACCGTTTGCATCGTTTATATTATTAAAAGAAAGTTCTTTGCCGTGTAGTTGTTCAAATAGTGCAAGAGAACCTGTTTCGGGAATAGGATCTTTGTAAAAACAAGCCATTTGATGAGGGTTTTCCCCATAACGCATTTCCTGAGCTTTTTCAAAAGTCAAAGTGAGTTGATTTGAGAAGCCTACAGAGCCACTTTTTGACTTCAAATAAGCAGCGATCATGCTGTCGTATGCGGATGTATGTTCAAAGACCTTAAGTGCAAAATACAATCTTGTTTCTTCTGAAACAACTCCCTTTTTAAGCTGGTCAATTAAAAGAGTGTAGTCGGAAGGATCTGTAACTACAAGTACATCTTTAAAATTCTTTGCAGCAGAACGAAGCATGGCAGGACCGCCAATATCTATGTTTTCAATTGCATCCTCAAAAAGAACATTATCTTTTTCGATTGTTGCTTTAAAAGGATACAGGTTCACTACTAGAAGGTCAATAGGCTTTATGTTAAGCTCATCAATCTGGTTCATGTGTAATGGTAGATCACGCCTAGCAAGCAGACCTCCGTGTATTGCAGGGTGCAGTGTTTTAACCCTGCCATCAAGGCATTCGGGAAAACCTGTAATATCTGATACGCCAGTAACAGAAATACCCCCTTGTTTTAAAGTTTCTGCCGTTCCTCCTGTAGAGATAATTTCATAGCCTAATTTATCGAGTTCATTTGCCAACTCTAAAATTCCAGTCTTATCAGAAAGACTTATTAGCGCTCTTTTCATATTTTTCCCCCTATTGTTAATAGCCTAAAAGGCTCTAATTAAGTTCATCCAGTTCTTTTAGCCATAATGTGGGCATTGCGTCGCTTGGCATTTTCAAATCTCCCCTTGGTGAAAGTCCAATACCAATAACCTTTGGTCCGTCAGGCATACAGGAACGTTTATATTGCTGAGAAAAGAATCTTTTATAGAATGTTCTCAACCAATCCAGAATTTGTTCATGAGTATATTTACCATTAAAGGTTCTAATTGCCATATGATAAAGTTTGGCAGGAGAAAAGCCTCTTCCAAGCATATAGTAGATAAAATAATCATGAACCTCATAAGGTCCCACTATTTCCTCGGTTTTTTGAGTTATGCCACCTTTATCGTCTCCAGGCAAAAGCTCCGGACTAACAGGTGTGTCAAGTACATCGTTTAATATAGAAGAAACGGAATTTCCAAACAAGTTGTTTTCGGAAATCCACGAAATCATGTTTTTAATTATTGTTTTGGGAACACCTGCGTTAACACCGTACATTGACATATGGTCACCATTATAGGTTGCAAAACCAAGTGCAAGCTCCGACATATCTCCTGTTCCAACCACAATTCCTGATTCCTTGTTAGCAATATCCATTAAAACCTGTGTTCTTTCGCGAGCTTGTGTATTTTCATAAGTTAAATCATGGTTATCAGGATCATGACCTATACTTTGAAAATGCTGTAAACATGCTTCTTTAATGGATATTTCCATGGTTTCTATACCAAGTTCTTGCATTAACCTTAAAGCGTTATTATAAGTCCTGCCAGTTGTACCAAAGCCCGGCATAGTAACACCTATAATGTTTTTTCTGCCCACACCAAGTTTGTCCACTGCAAAAGCAGAAACCAGCAATGCAAGCGTTGAATCAAGACCACCGGATATTCCTATAACAGCTTTTGCGTTGTTAATATGCCTAAGTCTTTTTATTAAACCAAATGACTGAATATGGAATATATCATTGAAATAACGTCGCCTGTCATCATCATTTGAAGGCAAAAATGGTGATAAAGGTAATACAGTATCAGGTTTTGGAATTCCGCTTTCAAATTCAAAATTTATTTCTCTTGTGTTAAGGATAACATTTGAATCTCCTGAATATTTCCTCCGCAATCTCTCACGTAGAATGTAATCAGTATCAATTTCCCCGGTAATTAATCTGTTCTTATCAATAAATTTTTCAGACTCGGAAATTAATGATCCTTTTTCGCAAATAATAGAATGACCGTCAAATACAATGTCTGTGGTTGATTCTCCTATACCTGCTGAGGCATATACATAACCACAAATACATCTTTCTGACTGCTGCAATACTAGGTCAAGCCTAAACTCATTTTTCCCGGCAAGTGCATTGCTTGCAGAAAGGTTAAGTAATATTGTTGCTCCTGACATTGAAAGATAAGTTCCAGGAGGGATTGGAGCCCATAAATCTTCACAAATCTCTGCACCAAAAATTAAGCTTTTTCTATTCCCACATTTAAAAATCAAGTCAGAGCCAATAGGTACTTCTTGAGAACAAACAAAAGCAGTTTTACTATTAAGTTCAGAAGATGAAGAAAACCAACGTCTTTCATAAAACTCGCCATAATTAGGTAAATAAGTTTTTGCCACAACCCCAAGTATCTTGCCTCTTAATAAGATTGCAGCAGCATTAAAACATTTGTTTTGACAAATAACAGGCAATCCCACAGCAATTACCATGTCCATATTCTTTGTTTCTTCCAATAATATACCAAGTTGATTCTCGGCTTCTAGGATTAAAGAATTTTGTAGAAATAAATCGCCACAAGTATAACCTGTTAAAGATAACTCTGGAAATGTTAATATTTTAACATTCTTTTTGTATGCTTCTAAAATAAGTTCTTGAATCTGCAAACGGTTAAATTCGCAGTCGGCAACTTTTGCAAGGGGTATTCCAACCCCGGTTTTGACATATCCAAACATATGATAACGCCTGCCTTAAATAAAATGAATGTATTAAAAATATGGATATAGCAATTTGACATTACATGTAAACTGCAATATAATCATACATGTTTTTAACATTTTTGTCACTATACGCTTATTATTAAAATTTTTTCATATAATATGCGAAATAAATTATTAACTATCTTTGGTTGCTTGAAAAGCTGATTTTTAAAGGACTTATTAACAATTAAAACAATTTTGTAATAATTTATTAACATTTTGCTTGACAATTTTGGAAATAAAATGTATAATTCTAATAGATAATAAGAATAAGAGGCGCTATGCGCATAATACATATTAGGGGGATTTTTCAAAGATGAAAATTTGCAGAAAGATTGCTTCGTTTACATCCGTTATTGCACTAAGCTCATGCTTGCTTGTTACTGGTGTTTTTGGTTCAATGAAAGCTTATGTAAATTCTGATAATGTGAATTTGAGAAACTCTGGTACATCTTCTGGAAATGTTCTTGCTCAGCTCTCAACAGATCATGAAGTGCAAATACTCGGAAAAACCGGTGATTATTTTAAGGTTACGTATAATGGAGATTCTAGTGCTTATATAGCTTGCGAGTTTGTTACCATAGAAAATGCTTCTGG
Source organism: uncultured Eubacteriales bacterium (assembly GCA_964611655.1). GTDB lineage: Bacteria > Bacillota > Clostridia > Lachnospirales > CAZTAY01 > CAZTAY01. The sequence continues at coordinate 4,565 of CAZTAY010000001.1, read as the reverse complement.
AACTGTTAAGACTGACAAAGCTCCTGTATACGCTGCTCCAGAACAATCTGCAACTGTTTTAGGAAACATTCCTGCTAATGAAGAAATTGTTTTAAAGGTTGCCAACGGCGATTTTTTTGAAATTGATTATAATGGCAAGGCTGCTTATATTTCTCAAACTGCTGTTGTATCCGATTTCAAGAACTATATAAAGAAAGATGAAACTGTAAAAACTGAAGAACCTAAAAATAAAGAAGTTGCTCAGCCAAAGCAAGATGACGCAAATTCAGTTGTTATGTATGCAATAGTATCTTCTAGCTCAGGTCTTAATTTAAGATCTTCAGATGCTGCTGATGCAGAAGTTGTAAAATTACTTGCAAGCGGTGAAGTCCTTGATATTTTAGAAAGCAGTGCACAATGGATTAAAGTTAAAACAAAAGACGGCAAGGAAGGTTATGTTAGTGCAGAGTTTGTGTCTGTTAGAGTTGGAGTTAAACCATCTCAAGTTATTGTAACTTCTAAAGCAGATGAAATCATTGCTTATGCAAAACAATTTATTGGTACTCCTTATGTTTGGGGTGGAACAAATCTAAACTCAGGTGTAGATTGCTCAGGCTATTTATATTCAGTATTCAAAAAATTTGGATATACCCTTAACCGTACTTCAAGAAGTATGCCTTCAAACGGCAGATTTGTTGAAAGATCACAACTTCAACCAGCTGACCTTGTTTTCTTTGGTAATGGCGGAAGAGGCAGCATAGAACATGTAGGTATGTATATTGGAAACGGTAACTTTATCCATGCAGCATCAGGAAGGATTATGGCAGTTACTATTTCAAGTCTCAATGAAGACTATTATTCAAAAAATTATATTAAAGCTTGTAGAATCCTTGACTAATAAAGAATTTTCAGACTCGCATAACACTGCGAGTCTTTTTTATATTTTTTTCAAATAATATCATACTAAAATACTTGACATTAGTAAAACAAAGTGATATTCTATAAAAACAAAAAAACCTATTAACTTAGTAGGATATATGTGAGGCGAGGCTATGAAAATCTCGACAAGAGGGCGATACGGACTAAGGGCTATGGTTGATATAGCTTATTATGGCACAGATAAATGCGTCTCTTTACATTCCATTTCTGATAGACAGGGTATTTCTGAAAGCTATTTGGAACAATTGATGCTTCCTCTAAAGAAAGCAGGTTTCGTAAAATCTGTTAGGGGTTCTCAGGGTGGATATTCTTTAAATAGAGACCCAAAGGACATTTCTGTTGGGGAATTGCTAACTCTGCTTGAAGGTTCAATGTCGCCGGTTGATTGTGTTGTGGAAGGGAACCATTCTTCTTCCTGTGGTGATTCAAATTGTGGAACTTGTGTAACAAAACCGGTTTGGGAAAAGATTTACGAAAGCGTTAATGATGTTTTATCCTCTATTTCCCTTTACGATCTCGTTAATGACTATAAATATGTTAACCTAAAAGAATCGGAGGTATAACAAATGAGCTTGATTTATTTTGACAATGCGGCAACAACAAAGTTAAGACCTGAAGTATTTGAAGTAATGAAAGAATTTTTGTTGGAGGAGTATGGAAACCCTTCAAGTATATATAAATTGGCTAGAAATTCAAAAAAGGGAATTGAAGACGCTAGGGAAAAGGTTGCAAATGCCTTATGCTGTGACAGTCAGGAAATTTATTTTACAGCAGGCGGAACTGAATCAGACAACTGGGCAATAAAAGGTGTTGCTCAAAGTTACAAAGACAAAGGCAATCATATTATTGTTTCCAATATAGAACATCATGCGGTTTTGCATACATGTGAATGGCTTGAGAAAAACGGTTTTGAGGTTACGTATCTGCCTGTAAATGAAGATGGTTTAGTCGAAATTGATGTTTTAAAAAATGCTATAAAAGATAATACTATTCTTATTTCTATAATGTACGCAAACAATGAAATTGGCACTATACAGCCAATAACAGAGATTGGAAAATTAGCTCGTGAGAAATCTATAATTTTCCATACAGACGCGGTCCAAGCTGTTGGACATGTCCCTATAAACGTCAAAGAACAATGTATCGATCTTTTATCATTGTCAGCACATAAATTGCATGGCCCTAAAGGCGTAGGGGCTTTATACGCAAGAAAGGGTGTAAAACTAACTCCTCTTTTAAGCGGCGGTGGCCAAGAGCGAAACAGACGTGCCGGAACAGAAAATGTTGCAGGTATAGCTGGGTTAGGTGAAGCAATTAGACTTGCAGTTCTTGAAATGAATGAAGAAAACGAAAAATTGGTTACATTAAGAGATAAATTAATTGATTCTATCCTAACTTTAATTCCGGATTCAAAACTAAACGGACACAGAACAAACAGATTACCCGGAAATGTTAATATTTCCTTTGAATATATCGAAGGTGAATCTATATTGCTTATGCTTGATATGAAAGGTATTTGTGCTTCAAGTGGTTCAGCTTGTACATCAGGCTCCCTTGATCCATCTCATGTACTTCTTGCGATTGGGTTACCTCATGAGAAAGCACATGGCTCACTTAGACTTTCATTAGGCCGCTATAATACGGACGAAGAAGTAAATGTAATTTTAAATGAACTACCCCCTATAGTTAAGAGATTAAGGGAAATGTCACCCCTTTACAACGCTTAATAGACATAATTGGAACAAAAACTAGTAACAATTTACTCTTGATAAGGAGAAAAAATTATGTATAGTGAAAAGGTAATGGATCATTTTACAAATCCTAGAAATGTTGGAGAGATAGAAGATGCAAGTGGTGTTGGCACAGTTGGTAATGCAAAGTGCGGAGACATCATGAAGGTTTTTTTAAAAATAGAAGATAATATCATAAAAGATGCAAAATTTAAGACCTTTGGTTGTGGGGCTGCTGTTGCCACAAGTTCAGTGGCGACAGAAATGGTTATTGGCAAGGATATTAAGGATGCACTTAATATAACTAATAAATCGGTTGTTGAAGCACTTGATGGTCTTCCTTCTGTTAAAGTTCATTGCTCTTTACTTGCGGAAGAGGCTTTACACGCTGCACTTTGGGATTATGCACAAAAAGAAGGTATAGAAATAGAAGGTTTAAAACCGCCTGTTTCTGACGTGGATGAACTTCATCATCATGACCAAGCCCACGAAGAGGAAGAATAAAAATGGCGAAAAAAAAGGTTGTAGTCGGAATGTCAGGCGGGGTTGACAGTTCAGTCGCCGCTTATCTGCTTAAGGAAATGGGTTATGATGTTATAGGTGTCACCATGAAAATTTGGCAGGACGACAAAGACGAAAACAGCGATGGTTGTTGCGGATTAAACGCAGCATTAGACGCAAGGCGGGTTGCTGATGAACTTAACATTCCTCACTATGTCCTAAATTTTAAGAATGATTTTAAAGAAAAAGTAATAGACTATTTTATTGCTGAATATATAAAAGGGTATACTCCAAATCCCTGTATAGCATGTAATCGATATATTAAATGGGAGTCCATGCTAAAAAAAGCAATGGATATTGGTGCCGACTGTATAGCAACAGGACATTATGCAAAAATAGGTGTTCATCCTGAAACAAATAGATACTCTATTATCAAGTCAGTTACCGACGAAAAGGATCAGTCCTATGCCCTTTATAACCTAACTCAATATCAGCTAGAAAGAACACTTATGCCGGTTGGAGAATATTCAAAACCACAAATAAGAGAAATAGCAACTAAACTAGGGCTGCTGGTTGCAGATAAGAAAGACAGTCAGGAAATTTGTTTTGTGGAAGACGGTGACTATGCCAAGTTTATAACCGAAAATGCCCCTAATGCAAATGAAACCTGTAAGCCTGGGAATTTCGTTGACACATCCGGGAATATTTTAGGCAGACATAAGGGTATACTTCATTATACAATTGGTCAGAGAAAAGGCTTGGGATTATCTCTTGGTAAACCAATATTCGTTAAAAAGATAAATAAAAACAAAAATGAGATCGTATTGTCATCAAATGAAGAATTATATAGTAATTATTTGAAGGCAAATAACATAAACTTTATGTACAGGGAAGAAATTGAATTCCCAATTAAAACAAAAGCTAAAATTAGATATTCACATAAAGCTGCAGATTGTGAGATAAGCTATGATCATGATTCTGATACCTTGGAGTGTTTCTTTGATGAACCACAAAGGGCAATAACTCCAGGACAAGCCGTTGTATTTTATGACGGAGATTACATTCTTTGTGGCGGAACTATTTTATAGCAAGATTAATATCTCCTAAAGATATTAGTTTGTACTTAATCTATCCTAATTGAAAAAAGCCGCAGTACGTCTAAAAGTTTGTTGAATTGCGGAGGCGCCTCCTCCATGAATCCAATATTCTTAGCGGAAAATATGAGTTGCGCCATATTTCCTGCATCAAAAATAAGAATTTTGGTTTTCTTCAACACCTTCGGATTGTCTGCGGTTTTTATATTTTTAATTTTGGTTATTGACAATTTTCGATTTTTTTAGTATTATTTGCTAGTGTTAATTCGGCCCGTTGGTCAAGCGGTTAAGACACGGCCCTTTCACGGCTGAAACAGGGGTT